>JAKOVT010000208.1 GCA_029781935.1 Actinomycetes bacterium
GACCCTCACGTGGAGCACCTCGGCCGCGCCGACCTCCGCGCGGGCGATGTCACCGCGGTTCGCGGCCGCGACCGTCCACCCGTCGACCGCGAACACCGCCAGCGCCACCGCCAGGGTCAGCAGCACGACGATGCGCAGACCACCGGGTCGGCGGGCGACGTTGCGCGACGCGAGGAACGAGGCCACCGACGCCGAGGCCCGCGTGCGCGCCACCTCGATGCGCGCCAAGGCCGGCAGCAGCCGGACGGCGAGCAGACCCACCGCGAGCGCGATGAAGCCGGGTGCGAGGAGGGCGAGCGCGTCGGACCCGCCGTTGCGGAGCTCGTAGATGCCGGCGGCTGCGAGGGCGACGGCGCCCGCATCGATCGCCGACGAGCGCACGAGGCGGGCACGCCGTCCGCCTGTGCGGCGCAGCTGCTCGAGCACAGGGGCGCTGAGGATCCCGCGCGCGGCGAGCGCGGCGGCCGAGACAGCTCCGAGGAAGCACACGGCGAGCGCCAGCAGGACCGCGGGGGTGATCGACACCGCCGAGCCGGGGACGAGGTAGCCGCGCGTCAGCACGCTGTCGGCCGCCCAGGCGAGGAAGAGGCCGACCGGCACGGCGACGAGCACCAGCAGCACGGGCTCGGCCAGTCCGAAGCGGAGCGTGCTCCGCCGGCTCATCCCGCGGAGCTTGGCCAACGCGATCTCCCCGGCCCGCTCGTCGCTCGTGGCGGCGACGACGAGGAACAGCACGAACCACGCGAGGAGCACCAGCTGCGCGGTGACGGCGAAGGCCGAGATCGCGACCGCGTCGAGCTCGGGCCGCAGATCGTCGAGGTGGTCGACCATCCCGCTGATGGAGAGGGTGCGCGGACCTGTCGGCGTCAACGACGGATCGATGGCCGTGGCAGCGGTCACTGCGGCGCGCAGGGCGGGCAGATCGGCGAGGTGCACGCTCGCAGCGTCGATCCGCCGCAGGCTGACCGCGGCGACGTCGCCGTTGGTGGCGAGCATCGTGTCCTCGCCGACCACCACCTCGTCCAGCCGGTCGGGCGGCCCCTCGACGCGTGCCGGGGCGAACTGCGCGGGGCTGTCGAGACCCCAGACGACAGGATCGGCGGTCGACTGGTCGTAGACGCCGACCACCGTCACCGTGTCGGCCTTCGGATCCGACGAGATGCCCAGGCGCAGCACCGAACCGAGGGGTACGCCCATGTCCTTGGCGGTGCGCTGGGAGATCATCGCCTCGCCGCCCTCGGCGGCGCAGCGCCCGGTCACGATGGTGACGGCCCCTGGTCCGCACTGGCCCCGGTGCCACCCGGCCTGCGCCACACCCAGCAGGTGATCGCCGTCGGTGATGGTGCCGTCATGGACGACGAGCGCCATGCTCCCGGGGAGGTACCAGGGGTCGAGCGCGGGGTCGGCCGCCCGCTGGGCCACGGCATCGCGCAGCTGCGCCGGCGAGTACTGGGTCTGACCGGCGATGTTCCCGCGCGAGACGACACCGGTTCCGACGGCGGGGGTCGTGGCCATGCTGTCGCGGACCAGGGAGTCGGCAGCGCTGGCGGCGTACATCGGACCGAGCGCACCGCCGACCATGGCGATCACGGCCACGACGAGAACGGCGACTGACGGTCCGACGCGCCAGCGCAGGCCGCGCAGGGCAAGCCGCAACGACTCCACCCCGCGTGCTCCTCTCCGTCCGGCGCCCACCCTGCCATGGCCACCGGCAGGACGGTACCGAGCGGCGCGCCGCCGTTAGCGACGCGTGATGCGCACCGCCCACGTCTCGGGCCCGGTGGCGTCGTACGACCAGCCGAACTCGTCCGGGTAGCTCGCGCTGACCTGCTCGAGCACCGGCACCGGGTCGTGCGGCGCGAGCAGCACGAGCGAGGCTCGCGGGCGCACGGCGCCGACCGCCGCGAGCACCGACGCGCGACGTACCGAGTGCGGGATGAGCCGGACGTCGAGGACGTCGGCGGCCACGGCATCGCCGCCGCACCCGCACCCGCACCCGCACCCGGAGGTGGCCACCGGCTCGTGACGCTGGGGGTCTGTCGTGAGCTCGATGTCCATCTGGGGCCTCCGGGTGCGGTGGTTCGGGGTGGTCGGTGCGGGCAGGTCGTGCGGTGGTGAGGGGCGTGCGGGGCGAGCGGCCGTGCAGGGTGGAGCGGTCAGGACGGCTTGGGTGCACCGGGGCGTGCGTAGCGCACCCAGGTGAGGACGATGCAGACGGCAGCGAACACGACGCCGAGGGTGAAGAACGCCGTGATGTTCGCGACCGCGAGACCCACGCCGAAGAAGAACGGTCCGTACGCCGCGATCGCCGACGTCCAGCCGATCACGCCGCCGGCCTGACGGCGCTCGAAGATCATCGGCATCTGCTTGAAGGTCGACGCGTTGCCGATGCCGGTGAAGAAGAAGATCGCGACCATGCCGCCGAGGAACCCGAGGAAGTCCGACTGGAGCGCCTCGGCGCCCGCTGACGGGTCGGGGTGCACGTGCAGCATCGTGAACAGCAGTGACAGCAGGATGCCGACTCCCGCGATGAGGGTCCACCTCGCACCGCCGAACCGGTCGGTCAGCGGCGCGAAGGCGACCCGCGCACCGGCGCCGACCAGCGGTCCGAGGAACGCGTACGACAGCGCGAGCGGTACGACGTAGCCGGGGACGAGGACCGACGTCGAGCCGTCGGCCGCGGTCGCCACGATCTGGGTGTTGCCGGCGCCGTAGAGGTTCTTTATCAGCAGGCCGAACTGCGCCGACAGCCCTGCGAAGGTTCCGAAGGTCATGACGTAGAGCGCAGTCATGAACCAGGTGTCGACGTTGCCGAAGATGTCCATCTGCTGCCGGAAGTTGGCGCGAACGGGGACGCTCTTGAGCATCGTCCACGCGAGGATCACGGCGACGACCACGAACGGTACGTAGATGAATGCCGCGTTCTGCTCCCACACCTCGTGGTTGGTGTTCTTCGCGGCGTCGTGGAAGGTCTGCGACGCGCCGAGGATCCCGAGCAGCGAGAAGCCGATGATCCACGGCGTCACGAACTGGACGATCGACACACCGAAGTTGCCCAGGCCCGCCTGCAGGCCGAGCGCGGTGCCCTGCTTGCTGCGCGGGAAGAAGTACGACGTGCTCGGCATGAATCCGGAGAACGCCCCGCCGCCGATGCCGGAGAGCGCGGCCAGGATCATGAAGGTCACGAAGCTGGTCGACGGGTTCTGCACCGCGATCCCCCAGCCGACGAGCGGGATCACGAGGAGCAGCGTGGTCAGCGAGACGAGCTTGCGCGTCCCCATGATCGGCGGTAGCCACATCCACACCAGGCGCAGCGTGCCGCCGGCGAGGCCGGGCATCGCCGCCAGCCAGTAGAGCTGGTTCTTGTCGAGCGCGAACCCGAGGTTGGTCAGGTTCGGCGCGATCGCGCTCGCGAGGAACCAGGTGCAGAACGCGAGGGTCAGCGCACCCGTCGTGATCCACATCGTCTTCCAGGCCAGGCTCCTGTCCCAGGACGACTCGTCCTCGGGGTCCCAGTCGGTGAGCCACTCGCGCCCGGCGCGGGCGGGGGTGTCGGTCGTGGTCATCTCGTGCCTCTCGGGTCAGCGGGCGGCCGCGGCCGCGTCGACGTAGGGGTGCTCGAAGTCGTCGGAGAGCTCGGGCGAGCCGCGGTGGAGCATCGACACGACCGTCAGATGCATCCACGCGAGGCAGACGAGGGTGAGGAGGAACAGGACGCCGAACAGGGCGCTCGCGATGCCCGTCAGCGCCACGGCGTACCCGAAGATGGGCAGCAGGAAGAACCCGCCGAGGGCACCGAGCATCCCGACCACGCCGCCGACCGCGCCGACCTCGTGGGGGAAGTACTCGGGGATGTGCTTGTAGACCGCGGCCTTTCCGATGCCCATCGCGCAGCCGAGCAGGACGACGAACACGGTGAACCAGCCGAGACCCAGGTGCCACGGCAGGATCTCGGCGGTGCCGTCGGCCGCCTTGCTGGCCGCGACGTCGATGGTGATGAAGCCGCTCGGCATCATGAGGACGCCGCTCGCGAGCAGCATGATCCCGAACGTCCAGTACATGATCCGGCGCGCGCCGACCTTGTCCGACAGCCAGCCGCCCAGCGGGCGGAGCAGCGACGCGGGGAAGATGAACAGCGCGGTGAGCAGCCCCGCCTGCCACAGCGGGACGTCGTAGTTCTTCTCGAAGTAGAACGGCAGCGCCGACGACAGGGCGACGTAGGCTCCGAAGACTGCGACGTAGTACAGCGAGAACCGCCAGACGCGGACCCGGCCGAGCACCCGCAGGTGGTCCCTCATCGGCGTCGTCGCGCCCGGGCGCCGGTCATGACGAGGGGCGACGAACCACAGCGCGACCGCCATGACGACGAGGGCGACGGCGTAGAGCACCGGTACGAGGCGCCAACCGCCCGCGATGAACCCGAAGTACGTCGCACCCGCGGTCGCCGCGATGATCGCGGGCCCGATCAGCTTGGTCACCGAGGCGCCGACGTTGCCGGCGCCGAAGACCCCGAGGGCGAAGCCCTGCTGCGACCGCGGGAACCACGCGCTGTTCCACGCGATGCCGCTCGAGAAGGAGTTGCCGGCGAACCCGATGAGGAACGCGAGCAGGAACAGCGCACCGGCCGAGTGGACGCCCGAGAGCAGGAAGGTCGGCACGGCCGCCAGCAGCAGCATCGTGGTCATGACCACGCGGCCGCCCCAGCGGTCGGCCAGGACGCCCGTGCCCATCCGCCAGATCGCGCCGTTGAGCACCGGCAGCGCGGTGAGCCAGTAGAACGCGGTGTCCGAGAGCCCGAACTCGGCCTTGATCGGCAGTCCGAGGATCCCGAACTGCAGCCACACGGCGAACATGAGCGTGAACGCCAGGGTCGAGGTGGCCAGGACGCGGTAGCGGCCGACCACGGGCGCGTCGACGTCGCCGTCGACGACCAGGGTCTGCGACTCCGCGACGGTCGCCTGCGCACTGCTGAGGACCATGACCACTCCCGTTGTTATTTACTAACAAGCCCGACCGTACTCGCCTCCACCCCGCAGGAGTCCAGCCCGGTACGTCGATTCTTCACGTGACCTCCGCCACAAACCAGGACTGGACACGCACGCCGAGGATCGGTGTACCGTCGGTCGCGTTGGTTGATCACAGTCGATCGATAAATAACGGGAGTCACGGTGACCAGGATCGGGAGCGCGTTCGCGGGCGAGGGCGACACCTCGCGCCGCCGGGTGCACGACCTGCTGCGCGGGGCCGCGGCACCGATGACGGTGACGCAGATCGTCGAGGCGACCGGGCTGCACGCGAACACCGTCCGCGCCCACCTCGCCCTGCTGGTGGACATGGGCCGGGTCGAGTCCGTGCCCGAGCACCGTCCCGGCCCCGGCCGCCCGCGGCTGCTCTACCGCGCGGTGGCCACCACCGCGCAGGACCCCTACCGGGCGCTGGCAGCCGAGCTGGCCGCAGGCGTCGCCGGCGGACAGCCGGGCGACACGCCGGGCCTGGCGGCGGGCCGTCGACTGGCCCGCGCACAGCGGGAGAAGGTGTCGGCGTCGGGCGAGCTGACCCCCGACCAGGCTGTCGCGATGGCCGCCGACGGGCTCGACGTCCTCGGCTTCGAGACGACCACCGACCCACTGGGCGACCGGCTCTACCTGTCGGTCTGCCCCTTCCTGGAGATGGCGAAGGAGGACCGCGCGATCTGCCGGCTGCACCACGAGATGCTCCGCGGCTTCTTCGGCGAGCTCGACGCCGGCGTCAGCGTGCGGCGCCTCGACATCTTCGTGAAGGGCGACCTCTGCGTGGCCCACCTCGACCGCCCCGACCTGCGCCCGGCTCCGGCTGCGGCTGCGCCCACCCAGGAGAGCTGACGTGCCCGACGCCCCCCGCATCGACGACCCGCTCGTCGACGCGCTGATCTCGACCCGCTCCCTGCTGACGCGCTCCGACCTGTCGCCTGACCACCGAGCCGTGCACTACACGGGCGGGCGCGAGGGCGACGTGTTCTATCGCGACCGTTGGTCGCACGACCGCATCGTGCGGTCCACCCACGGCGTGAACTGCACGGGCTCCTGCTCGTGGAAGGTCTACGTCAAGGACGGCATCATCACCTGGGAGACCCAGCAGACCGACTACCCGTCGGTCGGCGCCGACTCGCCTGAGTACGAGCCGCGGGGCTGCCCGCGGGGTGCGGCCTTCAGCTGGTACACCTACTCGCCCACCCGCGTGCGCTACCCCTACATCCGCGGCGTGCTCCTGGAGATGTACCGCGCTGCCAAGGCCGCGCACGGCGGGGACCCGGTCGAGGCGTGGGCCTCGATCGTCGACGACCCCGACAAGCGCCGCGCGTACATGTCGGTGCGCGGCAAGGGCGGCCTGGTCCGCGCGTCGTGGGACGAGGCGCTCGAGATGGTGGCCGCCGCGCAGGTGCACACCATCCGCCGCTGGGGCCCCGACCGCGTGGCCGGCTTCTCCCCCATCCCCGCGATGTCGATGGCGTCGCACGCCGCCGGAGCCCGCTACACCTCGCTCATCGGCGGCACGATGCTCTCGTTCTACGACTGGTACTGCGACCTGCCGATCGCGTCGCCGCAGATCTGGGGCGACCAGACCGACGT
>JAKOVT010000227.1 GCA_029781935.1 Actinomycetes bacterium
CGCGCTCGAGACGCTGCGCAGCGGCGTCGCCGACAAGGTCGTGGTGATCGACCCCGGCCACGGCGGCGCGGACCCGGGTCTGGAGTGCGACGAGCTCACCGAGGCGGTGGTCGCGGGCGACCTCGCCACCCGCGTGGAGGGTCGTCTGGCGGCCATCGGGGTCCAGGTCCTGCTCACCCGCTCGCCCGACAGCGACGACGCTCCCGAGGAGAGCGAGCGCGCCGCGTTCGCCAACGAGACCGGCGCCGCTCTCGTCCTCTCGCTGCACACGGACTCGACCGCGTCGTCGGCGCCGTCGGGCTGCGCGACCTTCTTCTTCGGCGACCCGGTCGCCGGCACGGGATCCTCGCTCGGCCACCGGTTCGCCGAGATGGTGCAGGAGGAGATCTGCCTGCGCACCGACCTCACCGACTGCCGCACGCACCCCAAGACCTGGGACCTGCTGCGGATGACGCGCATGCCGGCGGTCCGCATCGAGTGCGGCTACCTCTCCAGCCCGCGGGACGCCCGGCGGCTCTCCGACCCGGCCTTCCGCGACGCCGTCGCCGAGGGCATCGCCGCGTCCGTCGTCCGCTTCTTCGCCCCCGACGAACCCTGACCCGCTCCCCTGCATGAAGGTGCCCCCCAGCGCGATCGAGGCACTCAGACGTCCCCCGTCACTCCCCGGCTCGAGCTCCCTGCGGAGGCCGAGTGCAGCCGCGAAAGGGTCGGGCCTGTGCACGAGAGCAGCCTGCTGGCCCCCGGATCGGCGCGCTCGACGCACGCGCGACGCCGGAGCCTGCGGACGCAGTGGGGAGCCTCAGGTGCGTCTAGCGGGTCCTGGGGCACCGTCATGCGGAGACGTCAGACGCCGCGGCGGAGGCGGGACTCGAAGTCCTCGTGGTTGAGGTAGGCGCCGCACAGGGTCCGGGTGCCGCTGTAGGCCTTGCGGCCGTGCAGGACGCGCCAGTTGTCGAAGAGCATCGCCTCGCCCGGCTGCAGCACGTGCACCCACTGCAGGCGCTCGTCGTTGGCGAGCTCCTCGAAGGCGCGCAGCGCGTCGTAGAACGCGCGCTGCTCGTCGGGGTGGAGCAGGAACGGCGCGCGGTCGCCGTTGTTGAACGACACCTGCACGAGCTCGCCGGTCTGGTCGTGGCGGAACACCGGGCGCGACGACATCAGGTGCGCGCCGTCGCCGATGTACTGGCCGGGCACCGAGAACGAGCTGAGCAGCTCGAAGGCCTCCGGGTTCTTGGCCTTGAGCTCGGCGGCGATCCGGAAGCCGTCGACCATCGTCGAGTCGCCGCCGACCGGGTCGAGGAACTCGATGCAGTGCAGCAGCTGCAGGCCGGGGCCGTCGTGGGAGTAGGTGCCGTCGGTGTGCGCGAGCAGCTCGGTGTTGGTGTAGGCGAGGTCGTCGTGCTTGAGGTCGGCGGTGAACCACCAGAAGCCGCCGAAGATCGACTCGCGGACGTAGGCCACCCGCTTGACGAGCTCCTCGGTCGCCTCGGTGGTGGCCGGCGTACCGGTGACCAGCGCGAAGCCCCAGCGCGCGACCTCGCGCAGCCAGCGGACGGTGCCCTCGTCGGAACCCATCACCTCGTCGTAGGGCACCGACGGCGTCGGGTAGATCGTGGTCGAGTCCCAGAGCTCGCGCTCGACGTCGACGCGGGTGGGCACGGTCGCCGGCACCCGGAAGCGCTCGAGGAAGGCCACCGGCAGTCGCGAGGTGCCGCCACCCACCCAGTCGACCACGAGCTCGCCGTCGACGACCTCGGCCCGGGCCCCCGCGATGTCGGCCGGCACACCGGCGGTGAACACCAGCCGCTGCTGGCTCACCGGGTGCAGCGTCTCGGGGTCGTGGCTGTGGTCGCGCAGCCAGAGCCAGAGGTAGGTCGTGGTGACGCCGTCGTCCCAGGTGACGTCGAGGGTGTCGGTGCCGGGCACGAGGTCGCGGATCGAGGCCATGGAGGGAGGGTAGGACGCGACCGCGCCCGAGGGAAGCCTCTTACTGACTCAGGAGTCAGGAACTTTCGGGTCGTGCGGGGCCTCTGAACAGTGCCGGGTCCTCGCGGTGCAGCGGCACCGGTCGCCGTCGTCCGAGCAACCGGTCGAGCGCGGCCTCGACCACGTCCTCGCGCCACGGGGAGGTCGAGCGCAGGTCCAGGCGCAGCCGCGGCGTTCGCGGGTGCGGCCGGACCGTGGTGAAGCCGAGGGCGAGCAGGAAGTCGGCCGGCACGAGGCACTCGCTGTCGCCGCGCGTGGTCGCCACGGCCTCGACGGCCTTCACCCCACGGCGCACGAGGTCGGCCGCCATGCCCTGCACCAGCATCCGCGCCAGGCCGCGGCCGGCCCACGCCGGCTCGACCCGCAGCGCTGCCAGCGCGACGGCGTCGGGCGCGATGGGCGAGGTGGGGTACGCCGCGAGCCCGGGCAGGTACGCGGCGGGCGCGTAGAGCGCGTAGCCCGCGATCTCTCCGTCGACGCGGACCACCAGGCCGCACGATCCCCAGTCCAGCAGGGTCGAGCTCAGCCACTCCGCCTTGGCCTCGGCCCCGCAGCCCTCCGCCTCCACCCGGCCCCGGGCGACGGCGTCGAGCTCCCACCGGGTGCACGACCGGCACGGCGAGGGGAGCTCGGCGAGCGAGTCGCGGGTCAGCGGCGCCAGCCGCCGGGCCACAGCCACCGTGTCACTCCGTGACCGGGCGCGGCAGCTCGCGCCGGTGCGGGCGCACGAGGCTCACCACGAAGCCCACCACGAGAGCTCCGACCAGGACCGCGACGATCCAACCGACGACCCGCATGCCACCTCCCCGTCCCTATACGGAATCCTAGGTCGTCACGAGGTCGGCACGGCACCCCACAGCGTCGTCGGGTGCACCCTGCTCGATCTGCCGCACGCCCGACCACGAGGTGACCGTCGTGGAGACGCCCCGCACCGCTGCCGGAACGCGACTCGACCCCTGGGTCGACGCGTACGCAGCACGCACGCGCGGGCTCACGGCGTCCCAGGTCCGCGCGCTCTTCGCCGTCGCGTCCCGCCCTGAGGTCGTGTCGCTGGCCGGCGGCATGCCGTTCGTGTCCGCGCTCCCTCTCGACCAGCTCGCCGACACGGTGTCGCGCCTGATCCGCGAGCGCGGCCACCAGGCGCTGCAGTACGGCTCGGGCCAGGGCGACCCCGTGCTGCGCGAGCAGATCCTCGAGGTCATGTCCTACACGGGCATCACCGCGCACCCGGACGACATTGTCGTCACGGCCGGCTCGCAGATGGCGCTCGACCTCGTCGTCCGGGTGTTCTGCGACCCCGGCGACGTCGTCCTCGTCGAGGCTCCGACCTACGTCACCGCGCTCGGCGTGTTCTCGTCCTACCAGTGCGACGTGGTGCACGTGCCGATGGACGACGAGGGCCTGCGCCCCGACGCGCTGCGCCAGGCGATCGCGGCCGTGCGCGCGTCGGGTCGCACGATCAAGCTGCTCTACACGATCCCCTCGTTCCACAACCCCGGCGGCGTCACACAGGGACCGGCCCGCCGCACCGAGATCCTCGAGATCGCGCGCCGCGAGGGCATCCTGCTGCTCGAGGACGATCCCTACGGCCTGCTGGGTTTCGACGGCTCCGTCCCGCGGGCCATCCGCGCCGACGAGCCCGAGGGCGTCATCTACCTCGGCACCTTCTCCAAGACCATCGCCGCCGGCCTCCGGGTCGGCTGGGCGCTCGCTCCCCATGGCGTCCGCGAGAAGCTCGTGCTCGCCAACGAGACTGCCACCCTCTGCCCGTCGCAGTACACCCAGCTCACGGTGTCGGAGTACCTCGCGACCCAGCCCTGGTTCGACCAGGTCACGGTGTTCCGCGAGCTCTACCGCGAGCGCCGCGACGCCCTGCTCGAGTCGCTCGACGCGCTCATGCCCGCGGGCACGACCTGGACCGTCCCGGCCGGCGGCTTCTACTCCTGGGTCACGCTGCCCGAGGGGCTCGACGCGACCGCGATGCTGCCGCGAGCCGTCGCTGCGCTCGTGGCCTACGTCCCCGGCGTCGGCTTCTACGCCGACGGTCAGGGGCGCGACTCGCTGCGGCTGTCGTACTGCTACCCCGAGCCCGACCGGATCCGCGAGGGGGTGCGGCGTCTCGCGGGCGTCGTCGAGGCCGAGCTCGAGGTGGCCGAGACGTTCGGCTCGCCGGCTCCGCGCGCGGATCGCGAAGGGCCGGCGTCGCCGCGCCCGGACCAGGCGTGATATGAGCCAGAACCGTTGCGAGACAAGGGGTTGGGCCTGATGAGCATCGAACGAGTCGTGGTCCTGGCCGGAGGTCTGTCACCGGAGCGCGACGTCTCCATCCGCTCCGGACGCCGGATCGCCGACGCGCTCCGCGCGACCGGAGTCGAGGTGGCGGTCCTCGATGCCGACGCCCACCTGCTCGACGCCCTCGCGACCGAGCCTCCGTCGTGCGTCATCCCGCTGCTGCACGGCGCCCCCGGCGAGGACGGCGCGATCCGCGACGTGCTCGAGGCGCTGCGCCTGCCCTACGTCGGCAGCACCGCCGCCGCCGCGCGGCGGGCGTTCGACAAGCCGGTCGCCTCCGGCCTGGTGCGCTCCGCGGGCGTCGCCGTCCCCGTCTCGGTCGCCCTCCCGCACTCGACCTTCCGCGAGCTCGGCGCGGGCGCCGTGCTCCACGCCGTCGTCTCGCACCTCGGGCTGCCGCTCATGGTGAAGCCCACCCGCGGCGGCTCGTCGCTCGGCTGCGCCGTGGTCCGCACCGCCGACGAGCTCCCCGCAGCGATGGTGGCCGCCTTCGCCTACGGCGACACCGCGATGATCGAGACGTTCGTGGAGGGCACCGAGGTGGCCGTGTCCGTCGTCGACGACGCCGATGGCCCGAGAGCTCTTCCCGCAGTGGAGATCTCGGCTGACGGCGGCTTCTACGACTACGGCGCCCGCTACACCGCCGGGGCCACCGAGTTCTTCGTGCCCGCTCGGCTTCCCGAGCCCGTCCTCGCCGCCTGCGCCCACCTCGCCGTGACGGTGCACCGCACCCTCGGTCTGCGCGATTGGTCGCGCAGCGATGTCATCGTCGACGCCGCCGGCACCCCGTGGTTCCTCGAGGTCAACGTCGCCCCCGGCATGACCGAGACGAGCACCTACCCCCAGGCGGTCACCGCGAGCGGCACCGATCTCGGCACCCTCACGCAGTCCCTCGTCGCACGAGCGCTCACCCGCTGAGCTGCTCCGTTTCTGGCGCCTCCAAGCTCCCTCGCTGCGCTCGGTCGCGTCGGCGCACCCGCCCCTCGCGACTGACGTCGCGAGCCCGGTCGGGCATTCAGGAGCACTGTCGGACCGGCGCCGGCGCGAGGGCCCGACCGGGCGTGGGCGGGTACTGCGCAGGGTGGTCGGCTTTCGACCGTCGAGCGTCGCCTCCCCTCGTCGCCTCCCTCGCGTCGCGGGTCGAGCGCGGGGAGGCGGGCGATTCCGGAGGCGAACTCAAGCGGAGCGGACCGGCGCCGACGCAGGAGGCGACGGGAGCACCAAGGTTCGCCGGAGGAACCGCGCGCCTCCCCGACCCGCGACCGTGGGCCAGGCCCCGATCTTCAGCAGCACCAGGGGATTCCGAGGACTATGCCACGAGGTCGTGGAGGATCTGCTCGCCGTGGGTGAGGAGCAGGAAGTGGCCGGCGTCCGGGATACGCTCGACGCGCGAAGTGGGCAGGCCGTCGGCCAGGCGCTGCGCCCACGCCGGCGGCACGAGGTGGTCGTCGTCGCCCTGCCACAGCGTCACCGGGGTGGTGATGTCCCCGAGGCCGAATCCCCACGGCCGCGCCCATGCGAGGTACTCCTCGACGATGCCGTCGGTCTGCGCGTGCGCGCCGTGCGCCGCGTCGGCGAGCTCGGTCGCGTGGGCTCGCACCGCTGCCACGTCGGCCTCGGCCTCGCCCTTCGACGCCGCCCGCGCCCAGGCCGAGGGTGAGAACCTCGCGAGCCCGCCCCACGCAGCAGACACGGCCTCCAGCGATCGGCGGTGCTGGGCCGCCATCGCCGTGAAGCGCCGGTCCATGGCGTTGAGCTCGTCGAGCGCCACGTCGTCGAGCGGCACACATCCGGCGACCACCGCCGTCCGCGCGATGCGGTCGCCGAGCACCGCTGCCGTCGCCAGCGCGTACTGACCGCCCATCGACCAGCCCAGCGCGTACGCCGTGCCGACGTCGAGCGCATCGAGCAGCGCCGCCACGTCGCGACCGCCGTCGGCCGTCGTCCGCCCGGGCGACGGTGAGGACGCCCCGATCCCCGGCCGGTCGAACGACACCAGCCGAACCGATGACGACGCCGCGAGCTCGTGCAACGGCGCGACGTCGGTCGCGCTCATCAGCCCGCCGTGGTGCGACACCACGACCACGCCCGAG
This sequence comes from Actinomycetes bacterium, assembly GCA_029781935.1. Taxonomy (GTDB): domain Bacteria; phylum Actinomycetota; class Actinomycetes; order S36-B12; family CAIYMF01; genus Longivirga. The sequence goes on from JAKOVT010000227.1 coordinate 6,372, forward strand.
GGATCCCCGTAGTCGACGTACCCCAGCGCCCGCCCATCCGGGAGCTGCACCACCGATCGACTCTGCATCCCCCGAACCTAGCGACCGCGGCGGCCGGATACCGCCGAAACCCGAACAGCCCCAGCACATCCCAGCCGAGCACGAAGACGAGCGGACGAGACGAACGACGAGAGAAGAACGACGAGAGAAGACGTGAACGAGAAGCCCGCCCCGAACCCTGCGAGCACCCGCAGGGCGAAGCCGAGCGGCCGAAGGTCGCTCGCCCCACACACCCCTCCCGCCAGGAAGCACATCCAGCCACGCGGAGCAGGTACCGATCGACGGAAACCTGTGCGCGGGCAGGCGGGCAGCTCCGGAGGCGAACATCAAGCGGAGCGGACCGGCGCCGACGCAGGAGGCGACGGGAGCACCAAGGTTCGCCGGAGGAGCTGCGCGCATCCCCGAGAAGGTGGAGCGCGAGAACCCCAGCGCCAGAACGACTTACGGACCTTCGATGACGTCGACGATCCGCCGCAGGTCCTCGAGCGTCGCGAACTCGATCGTGACCTTGCCCTTGGACTTCCCCGCCTCGATCCGCACGCGCGTCTCGAGCCGGTCGGAGAGCCGGTCGGCGATCTCGGTGAGACCGGGAGCCGACGGACGCCGCGGACGCGCGACCCGGACCCGCTCGCGGCCGTCGGCCTCGCCGACCGCGACGATCTCCTCGGTCGCCCGCACCGAGAGCCCCTCGGCCACGATGCGACCCGCCAGCTTCTCCATCGCCTCGGAATCGTCGAGCGCCAGCAGCGCACGCGCGTGGCCCGCCGACAGGACGCCCGCCGCGACCCGCCGCTGCACCGGGGCCGGGAGCCGCAGCAGACGCAGCGTGTTGCTCACCTGCGGGCGGCTGCGGCCGATGCGCGTGGCGAGCTCCTCCTGGGTGCAGCCGAAGTCGTCGAGCAGCTGCTGGTAGGCCGCGGCCTCCTCCAGCGCGTTGAGCTGGCTGCGGTGCAGGTTCTCGAGCAGCGCGTCGCGCAGCAGGACGTCGTCGCCGGTCTCGCGCACGATCGCGGGGATCGGGTCGAGCCCGGCCTCGCGCGCGGCCCGCCAGCGCCGCTCGCCCGCGACGAGCTCGTAGTGCGGGCCCTCGGCGCCGGCGTCGGGCACCGGGCGCACGACGATCGGCTGCAGCAGACCGATCTCGCGGATCGAGTGCACCAGCTCGGCGAGGGCCTCCTCGTCGAAGACCGACCGCGGCTGGCGCGGGTTGGGTCGGATGTCGTCGAGGGCGAGCTCGGCGTACCGCGCGCCGGCGACCTCCTCGAGCTCGCCGACATGGGCCGCCGCCGTCTGCACCTCGGGTTCAGGCTGCGGGTCGGCCGGCGTCTGGGGCGCGCGCGTGCCCGGGTCGGCGGTGGGGATGAGCGCGCCGAGCCCGCGTCCGAGTCCTCGTCGCTGGTTCACCCGTGCTCCTCCTGCTTCGTCGTCGCGCCGACCCTACCCCGCGGCACCGGGGTTCCTCCCCGCGCGTCCCCGACCGCGTGAGCGGAGGTTCAGGAGCCTTCCCGCCGCTCCTGCGGCAGTTCCTCGTCCGCAGCCGGGGCGGCTTGACGGGCGAGCTCGCGGGCGGCCTCGAGATAGGACAGCGCCCCGGTGCTGCCGGGGTCGTAGGTGAGCACGGTCTGGCCGTACGACGGGGCCTCCGAGACCCGGACCGACCGGGGGATCGCCGTCGGGAGGACCTTGGGACCGAAGTGCTCCCGGACCTCGTCGGCGACCTGCGCGGCGAGCCGGGTGCGGGCGTCGTACATGGTGAGCAGGATCGTGGAGACCTCGAGCCCGGGGTTGAGCTCGGCGGTCACCAGCCCGACCGTGCGCAGCAGCTGCCCGAGGCCCTCGAGCGCGTAGTACTCGCACTGGATCGGGATGAGCACCTCGTCGGCGCAGACCAGGGCGTTGAGGGTGAGCAGACCCAGGCTCGGCGGGCAGTCGACGAGGACGTAGTCGAGCCGGCCGTGGGTCTCCTCGTGGACGGCGAGATAGACGCCGAGCGCCCGGCGCAGCTTGTGCTCGCGGGCCACCATCGACACCAGCTCGATCTCCGCACCCGCGAGGTCGAGGGTGGCCGGGGCGCACCACAGCCCGTCGATGTCGGGCACCGGCACGACCACCTCGACCATCGGCCGGCCCTCGATGAGGACGTCGTAGATGCTCGGGACCTCGGCGTGGTGCTCCACGGTGAGCGCCGTGGAGGCGTTGCCCTGCGGGTCCAGATCCAGCACCAGGACCGACAGGCCCTGCAGCGCGAGCGCCGCGGCCAGGTTCACCGTCGACGTCGTCTTGCCGACGCCGCCCTTCTGGTTCGCGACGGTGATGATGCGGGTCTTCCCAGGACGTGGCAGATCCTCGCCGAACCGGCGGTGCTTGACCGCGACGGCGGCCTCGGCCGCCCGTGCGAGCGGGGTGTCGTCGACGCTCACGTCGTCTCCTCCTCGCGCTCTGCCCCTGGACCAGCACCTGCACCACGACCTGGATCAGCCTCCGGCGGCCAGCCCAGGCCGCCCGAGGGTACGCCGTCGGCCAGCGGCCAGCCCAGCCCGCCGGCGGTGCGGGTCTCGGGGTCGGGCGCGGTCATCGGCTGCCTCCGGAGGCACGACCTTTGCGGCGCCCGGCGGCCAGCCGGACGACGCGGACGACGGTGGTGGGCGGGTCGACGAGGCCGACGCCGCACTCGAGCACCTCGGCGCGGCCTCCCCCGACCTTCTCCAGCGCGGGGGCCGAGGCCTCGATCTCCTCGACGGCACCCTCGCCCTTGAGGGCGAGCAGCGTGCCGCCCAGCCGCGCCAGCGGCAGGGTCCAGCCGGCCAGCCGGTCCAGGGGAGCCACGGCCCGGGCGGTGACCACGTCGACCTCGAGGCTCACGTCCTCGGCCCGGCCGCGCAGCACCTCGACCCGATCCGCCAGCCCCAGTGCGGCGACCGCCTCGGTGAGGAAGGTGGCGCGGCGCAGCAGCGGCTCCACGAGCACCACACGGACGTCGGGTCGCACGAGCGCGAGCGGCAGCCCTGGCAGACCGGCTCCCGACCCGACGTCGGCCACCCGGGCCTCGGCGGGCACGAGCTCCTCGAGCACGGCGCAGTTGGCCAGGTGCCGGCTCCAGAGCCGACCCACCTCGCGCGGACCGATGAGACCGCGCACCACGCCGTCGCTCGCCAGCAGCGCCGCGTAGCGCTCGAGCCCGTCGGCCGCGGCCGGGTACCGCGTCAGGAGCCGCGCGCGCACGACCGCGTCGGCCGGGTCGGGGTCTCCCGGCACGGCCTGCGGCGGCGAGGCCGCCCCTGACGACTCGGTCACCGGCGTCGGGCCTCAGGCCTTCGGCAGGACGACGACGTAGCGGTTCGGCTCGACGCCCTCGGACTCGCTGGTGAGGCCGGCGGCGGCCACGGCGTCGTGCACGACCTTGCGCTCGAACGGCGTCATCGGCTCGAGGCGCACCGACTCGCCGGACTCGGTCGCGCGCTGCGCGGCCTCGGTGCCGAGAGCGGTGAGCGCCTGGCGCCGGGCCTCGCGGTGCCCGGCGATGTCGAGCATGAGGCGCGACCGCTCCCCTGTCTCGCGCGTCACGGCGAGACGGGTCAGCTCCTGGAGGGCCTCGAGCACCTGGCCCTGGTCGCCGACGAGGTGGGCGATGTCGCCGCCCACGATGCTCACGAGGGCGCGGTCGCCCTCGACGTCCATGTCGATGTCGCCGTCGAGGTCGGCGATGTCGAGCAGGCCCTCGAGGTAGTCGGCGGCGATGTCGCCCTCACGCTCGAGCTGGCCGGATCGATCGGTGGTCTCGGTCATGCAGTCACTCCTGGACGGGCTCGGGCACCGAGGTGCTCGCGGGTGCCGGTGTCGCGCACCGGGGGTCGAGGGGCGTGTTTCACGGGAAACGACGCCGGGGCCGCGGTCCTTGTTTCACGGGAAACACGGCCGCGAGGGTGTCAGGTCGTCGGTTCGGGCGAGCCGCCCGCGCTCGAGCCGGGCTCGTCGCCCGTCCCGGTCGGTCCCCCGCCAGGTGCTCCGGGCTGACCCTTCTTGCGCTGGCTCCGGCTCTGCTTCTTGGGCTGCTGGCGGGGCTGGGCCTCGACGATCGTCGGCACCGGCGCCTCGGGGTCCACACCACCGTTCTGCTTCGCGCGCTTCGCGGCCTGGCGGGCTTCCCACGCGGCGTAGGCCGGGGTGTCGGGTTGGGGGTTGTTCCGGATGACGTAGAACTGCTGGCCCATCGACCAGAGGTTCGTGGTGAGCCAGTAGATGAGGACACCCACCGGGAAGTTGATGCCCGTGACGGCGAAGATGAGCGGGAAGACGTAGAGCAGGATCTTCTGCTGCTGCACCATCGGGTTGCCCGGCGCCGAGTTCTTGATGATGAGCTGGCGCTGCGAGGTGAACGTCGTGGCGGTCATCAGGATGATGAGGATGACCGTGAGGATGTGCGTCGCGCTGGGGTTCGGCGTGTCCGCGGCCCGGGTGAACGTCGCCCACAGCGGGACGCCGAAGATCGTGGAGTAGTGCGCCGAGGCCGTCTCCGCCTGCGTCATCACGCCGTACGGCACGTTCTGGCCCACGCCGTAGTTCAGGACGCGGAACAACGCGAAGAAGATCGGCGCCTGGGCCAGGATCGGCAGGCAGCTCGAGAGCGGGTTCGTGCCCGTCTCCTTGTAGAGCGCCATCATCTCCTGGCTCTGGCGCTCGCGGTCACCGGCGTACTTGGCCTGGATCTCCTTGATCTTGGGCTGCAGCATCTGCATGTTGCGCTGGCTGTTGATCTGCCGCACGAAGAGCGGGATCAGCGCGATGCGGATGATGACGACGAGACCCACGATGGCGAAGGCCCACGACCAGCCCGAGTCGTAGCCGAACGGGATCGAGAACAGCGAGTGCCAGCGGACGAGGATCCAGCTGACGATGTTCTCGAGCCAGGACAGGGGGTTCAGGTCCACGCGGAACTCCGCTTCGAGGGGTGGTGGGGCTCGGACGTGCTCGAGGTGCGCGCCGCCTCCTGCGCGGCGATCTCCGCGCGCAGGTCGTCGTGGTTCTCGAGCGGGACGTAGGGCGCGGGCTTCCAGGCGCCCTTCGGGGGGACGTGGTCGACGCCGCCGGCGTTCCACGGGTGGCACCGGCAGACCCGGGCGGTGGCGAGCACCGTGCCCTTGGCCGCTCCATGCACCCGGACCGCCTCGAGGGCGTACGACGAGCACGACGGGTAGAACCGGCAGCGCGGTGCCAGCATCGGCGAGATCCACCGCTGGTAGCCCAGGATCAGAGCCGACAGCACCAGGCGCAGGGCACGGCCGACGGTCGCGTCCACACCCTGTCGTGCCGCCTGCGCGGCGCGCCTGATCACGACGGCACCGACTCTGCGGCGTCCTGCGGAACCCGGGTGCTGGTGCGCAGCGCGCGATCGAGGGCCGCGTCGAGGTCGGCCGCGAGCTGTGCGGACGACGCCGTCGCCGACGGCGGCAGGGCCCGGACGACCAGGCGCGAACCGGTCGGCAGCCGGTGCAGCCGGGCGGCGACCAGGTGCCGCAGCCGACGCGTCACGGCATGCCGGACCACCGAACCGCCGACCGCCTTGCTCACCACGAATCCCGCCCTCGGGTCGGACCCGGGACGGGATGTCGGGGAGGCGGCGGCGCTGCTGCCGGCGTCGAGGTGGACGACGAGGAGGGGCCTGCCGGCCCGAGCACCCCGTCGGACGGTCTCGCTGAAGTCCCGGCTACGACGCAACCGCGCTGTGCTCGGGAGCACGGTCGCTGCGCTGGATCAGGCCGACAGCTCGGCGCGGCCCTTGCGGCGGCGCGCCGAGAGGATCGAGCGACCCGCACGGGTGCGCATGCGCAGGCGGAAGCCGTGCGTCTTGGCGCGCCGGCGGTTGTTCGGCTGGTAGGTGCGCTTGCTCATCGGTCGGCTCCGAACCGTCGTGGGTCAGGGCGGACCTGACCAGGCGTGGGGGACCGGCGTACCGGTCGGTGGTGCGGGTGGTGCGGGAGGTCGAGCTGCGGGGCGGGCCCTGCGGCCCGGCCACCATCGGACACCGGCGCGCGGGGCGTCGGCACTCGACGGGGGCCGCTGACGTCTCGGCGCACCGGGCGCCGGGGGCAGACGTGAGCACGTCCACGGTACGGGGCCGGTCACGAGAGGGTCAAACCGCGACCGGGTCCGCGGCGGGACCCGGGCAAACGCCCCATCGTCCTCGCTCCCGCGCCGCGAGCCGGGCAGCGACACGCGGACAAACCCGGGCAGTCGTGGCAGACTCCCGCCGCAGCCTGTGGACAACCCCTTGACGGGTGCTGTGGCGAGGCGACTACGGTCGCCGTCGTCCACAGGGTCTCCAGGTCGCGCAGGACAGCCAGGCACGACGTCGAACGAGGTCCCCGACCTCGCTCCGGGCCTGCTCAAGGCCCGTTCCACACCTGTGGACGAGCGTGTGGACGCGAGGGAGCCGGTACGCCGGCGGAAGAGGGGATGCACCGTGGCCGAGGTCGACGAGCTGGACCTGACCGAGGTGTGGGCCCGGGCCCTGGACTCCCTGGGAGACCAGGGGATGAGCTCGCAGCAGCGCGCCTTCGTGTCGCTCACCAAGCCGTTGGCCATCGTCGAGGACACCGCCCTGATCGCGGCACCCAACGAGTTCACCAAGGACGTCCTGGAGAGCAAGCTCCGCCCCCAGGTGGTCGAGGCGCTCTCGCGCACCCTCGGACGCGACGTCCGCATCGCCGTCACCGTCGACCCCTCCATCGCGCCGGCGCTCGACGACGACGCCACCGACGATCTCGCCGACTCGACGTACGCCGACCCCGCCGTGGCCGCACCGGCCCCCACGGTCGCGCCCCTCCAGGCCTCCGCCCCCGCGGTCGAGCAGGCCCGCCCCGGCACCGGCTCCCCGGGCACCCGAGGCGAGGAGAGCAGCCGGCTCAACCCGAAGTACACCTTCGACACCTTCGTCATCGGCTCCAGCAACCGGTTCGCGCACGCCGCCGCCGTCGCCGTCGCGGAGCAGCCGGCCAAGGCCTACAACCCGCTGTTCATCTACGGCGAGTCCGGCCTCGGCAAGACCCACCTCCTGCACGCGATCGGCCACTACAGCCGCAC
>JAKOVT010000242.1 GCA_029781935.1 Actinomycetes bacterium
CGGAACCACGAAGCTGCTCGACGACCTCGGTCGCGTGGCCGACCGCGTGGTGCTCGTGCGCGACACCCCGTGGGCCGCGGGCGACGTGCCCGACTGCCTGTCCGCGCACCTGACGACACCCTCCGCGTGCGCCTTCCCGCGCGACGCCCGCTCGCACCTCGACGCCACGCTCGCCGCCGCCGAGAAGGCCGCGGTCGCGAAGGTCGCTGCCGACGGGCCGTCGATCCGCACCGTCGACCCGACGAAGCTCGTCTGCCCGCACAGCACCTGCTCGGTCGTGACCCCTCGGGGCGTGATCGTCTACCGCGACGGCCACCACCTGACGCGCACCTTCAGCGCCGGCCTCGCCACGCCCTTCGCCAACCTCCTCGCCCCCTCCCTGCGCTGACCCCGCACCGGCCCCGCGCAGCCCGAGCCCCGCGGAATCTCCGGAGCGGTCTCACTCGGCCAACTGCCAGGCAGAGGCCCCCTGGCGGGCACTTAGCCGAGTGAGACCTCGGGGTCAGGAGGGTCAGGGGCGGAGGGTCAGGGGCGGAGGGGCTGCTCGGCCAGGACGCGGTCGAGGGTGGTGAGGAGGCGGTCGGCGTCGGCGCTCGACCAGACGATCGGGGGCTTGATCTTGAGCACGTTGTGGAACGGGCCGTCGATCGAGACCAGGACGCCGAGGTCCTTGCACCGCTCGACCACGTACGACGACTCGGTGTCGGCGGGCTCGAGGGTGTCGCGGTCGCGCACGAGCTCGATCCCCAGGTAGAGCCCGAGCCCGCGGGCGTCGCCGATCAGGTCGTGCCGGGTCGCCAGCTCGATCGCGCCCGCGAGGATCTGGCACCCGACGCGCTGGGCGTTCGCGGGCAGGTCCTCGTCCTCGATGACGTCGAGCACCGCATTGCCGATCGCAGCCGAGACCGGGTTCCCGCCGAAGGTGTTGAAGTACTCCATCCCGTTCGCGAAGGCGGCCGCGATCTCAGGTGTCGTGACGACGCCGGCGAGCGGGTGGCCGTCGCCGGCGGGCTTGCCGAACGTGACGACGTCGGGCACGAGACCCTGCGTCGCGAAGCCCCAGAACGCCGGGCCCACGCGCCCGAACCCGACCTGCACCTCGTCGGCGATGACGAGACCGCCGCGGGCGCGCACCGCCTCGGCTCCCGCCACGAGGTAGCCGTCGGGCAGGACGACCTGGCCGCCGCACCCGATCATCGACTCGACGATCCAGCCCGCGAGCTTCCCCGTCCCGGCCTCGGCTGCGGCGCGCGCGACGTCGTCGGCGTACGCCGCACCCACGGCCGGGTCGTAGCCCCGGTGCTCCCCTCGATACGGGTCGGGCATCGCCGCGACGTGGACCCACGGCGGCGCGCCGCGGCCGCCGCGGCCCGCGTGCTTGTAGGGGCTGACGTCGATGAGGGTCTGGCTGTGCCCGTGGTAGCCGTGCTCCACGCACACCATGTCGTGCGCCCCGGTCGCGGCGCGTACGAGCCGGATCGCGAGCTCGTTCGCCTCGCTGCCCGAGTTCACGAAGAAGCACACCGACAGCGGGTCGGGCAGCGTGGCCGTGATGCGCTCGGCGTAGCGCAGCACCTCGTCGTGGAGGTAGCGGGTGTTGGTGTTGAGCACCTGCATCTGCCGCTGGCCCGCACGCACGACGTGCGGGTGCGCGTGGCCGACATGCGCGACGTTGTTCACCGAGTCGAGGTAGGTGCGTCCGAGGTCGTCGTAGAGGTGGGCGCCGACCCCGCGCACGATCCGCAGCGGCGCGGCGTACGACACCGACAGGTTGGGCCCGAGCAGCCGGGCGCGGTCGGCCGCGGTGTCGACGAGGGGGCGCTCGGGAACGGCCGCGACGGAGGCCGGGAGCCCCAGCAGCAGAGCCGGATCCGGCGACAGCCCGAGCCAGGTGCTGCGCTGCGACGGCTTCGCGACACCGGGGTAGTCGACCCCGAGGTCGAGCAGGTCGAGGATCACCTGCACATGCACGTGCGGCGCCCAGTCGCCGTTGCGGGGCGGGGGCCCGATCCAGCCGAGCACGTCGCCCGCCGCGAGCTGCTGCCCTGCGCGCACGTGATCGAGCGTCTCCACCGACAGGTGGCCGTAGAGGCTGTAGAACGCGATGCCGTCGTCGGTCGTGTGCTCGAGCACCACGACCGGGCCGTAGTCCAGCCGCGCCGCGTTGTCGTGGACCGCGTGCACCCGCGCCGGCAGCGGCGCGTGCAGCGGCGCTCCCGCTGCCGTCCAGACATCGGTGCCGAGGTGCACGGTGCGCGCCTCGTCGGCGATGTCCGCCGGCGCGAACTCCGGCGCGGTGTAGAGCAGCCGCGCCTCGCCGTACCCGCCCACCCCGATCGCGTCCGGGGCGACGTCGCGGCGGATCAGCCGGTCGAACTCCTCCGGCGGCGCGGTGACGTCGCCCGCACCGAACAGTTCGCTTCCCACCGAGAGGTCGAGCGGGTACAGGGGCAGGTCGTCCCACGCCGTGCCGAGCAGCGGGTACGCCGTCGCTCGGGCCAGGAAGGCGCTCACCCGCGCCGCGTCGGGATGCGGGTCGAAGCCGCAGACGTCGCGCAGCCGGTACAGCACCCGCTCCCGCGGGAGCGGGACGTAGCGCCGCAGCGCCTCCCACGACGCGTCCTCGTCGATGGTCAGGTAGTCGTCGCCCGGACGCTGCGCCGACTGCACGGCGGCGTTCACCCCGCTCTGCACGAGCCGGGCGAGCACGAGGTCCCAGAGCACGTCGAGCTCGGTCTCGGTGAGCGGGTGCTGCTCGTGGAACCCTCGCGTGACGGCGGCCAGCGCCTCGACAGCATCGGGAGCATCGAGCACGTGGTAGGAAGCCGCGACCGCGATCTCGGCCGGCAGGACCGAGTGCACGAGGTCGCCGAAGTCGAGCAGGCCGGTCACCCGCACGTAGCGCTGCGACGGTTCGTGGCGGTCGCCAGCGTCGACGACGACGTTGTGGTCGTTGGCGTCGGCGTGCAGCACGGCGCGGCGCAGGTCGGGCAGCCGCGGTTCGACGTACGCCGTCCATCGCTGCACGACGGCCTCGACGAGCGCGCGCCGCTCCGGGTCGGTCACCGACGCGAGCCCGTCGCGCACGACGACCGGCATCGCGAGCACGTCCCAGAAGAAGTCGCGGTGCGCTGCGGGATGGTCGTAGCCGGCGAGCGCGGCGGCGAGCCGCCCGAGCACCGACCCGAGATCGTGCAGCAGCGGCTCCGGCGCGCCGTCGACGTCGGCGAGGAGCACGCCGGGCAGCCACTCCAGGAGACGCACGAGATGGCCGTCGACGGACGGGACCTCCTCGCCGGCCAGCGACGCGCGCAGCCCCTGCACAGGCAGCCCGGCGCGGGCGGCGATGCCCGCCACCTCCGTCTGCACGGCGAGCATCTCGGGGTCCTCGAGCGCGTTGCTCACCTTGAGCACCCAGCGGCTGCCGTCGGCCGCCTCGATCCGGAACGCGCGGTCGCGCTCGCTGGGCAGGCCGGTCGCCGTCGCGTCGAGGCCGTACACCTCGCGGACGATGCGCTCGGCGTCCTGCGCGGTGGTGGTGGGGGTGTGGTCGAGCAGCGCCATGGCCGCCACCCTAGGGGACCCTCATCCGGGCGCGAGCCCCTGACCTGCGACGATCGTTCGGGGCCGCACGGACCAGGTGTGAACGTCGCCACGACGGGGCTGCACACCGGGAAACGAGGCCCCGGCGAGCGGAGAATCGCGCCATGACGCCGGAGGGGACCCACCCGACCACCAGCCCGACCACCATCACGCCGTCCGCCACCGCGGCCCCGCCGCCGCAGCAGCGCTGCCTCGACGGCAACGAGGCGGCCGCGCTCGTCGCGCACAAGCTCTCCGACATCTGCGCGATCTACCCGATCACCCCCGCCTCCGCCATGGGCGAGCTGGCCGACGCGTGGAGCGGCAACGGCCGGCTCAACCTGTGGGGATCCGTGCCCGAGGTCGTCGAGATGCAGTCCGAGGGCGGGGCAGCGGCGGCGCTGCACGGCGCCATCCAGAAAGGGGCCCTGGCCACGTCGTTCACGGCGAGCCAGGGCCTCCTCCTCATGATCCCCACGATGTTCAAGGTGGCCGGCGAGCTCACCCCGACCGTGCTGCACGTGGCCGCGCGCGCCATCGCGACCCATGCGCTGTCGATCTTCGGCGACCACTCCGACGTCATGTCGGTGCGCTCCACCGGCTGGGCGATGCTCTGCGCGTCCGACGTCC
>JAKOVT010000244.1 GCA_029781935.1 Actinomycetes bacterium
ATGCGGCGGGGCGGCTGGCCGGCTTCGTCTCTGCCGCCATCACCGGCGGGGCCGCGATCAGGCTGGCCAGGAGCAGACCGGCGCCCAGGCCGGCGTGGGACGTGCGGGTCAGGCGGTTCATTCTCATCTCAGATCGACCGGGAATCAGACGTATCTCTGATGCCCGGACAGATCGGACACGACACGGGACAAAGGTCCCGCGGGCGAGACGGGCAGCGCCTACTTCTGCGTGGAGTCGCCCTCGGTGTTCAGCGCGGCGATGAAGGCCTCCTGCGGGATCTCGACCCGACCCACGACCTTCATCCGCTTCTTGCCCTCCTTCTGCTTCTCGAGCAGCTTGCGCTTGCGGGTGATGTCGCCGCCGTAGCACTTGGCGAGCACGTCCTTGCGGATCGCGCGGATCGTCTCGCGGGCGATGATCCGGGCGCCGATCGCAGCCTGGATCGGCACCTCGAACTGCTGGCGCGGGATGAGCTCCTTGAGCTTGGCGGCCATCTGGACGCCGTACGCGTACGCCTTATCCTTGTGCACGATCGCCGAGAACGCGTCGACCGGGTCGCCGTGCAGGAGGATGTCGACCTTGACGAGGTCGGCCTCCTGCTCGCCGGTGGGCTCGTAGTCGAGCGAGGCGTAGCCGCGGGTCTTGGACTTCAGCGCGTCGAAGAAGTCGAACACGATCTCGGCGAGCGGCAGCGTGTAGCGCAGCTCGACGCGGTCCTCGGAGAGGTAGTCCATGCCGAGCATCACGCCGCGGCGGGTCTGGCAGAGCTCCATGATCGCGCCGATGTACTCGCTCGGGGCGAGCACCGTCGCGCGCACGACCGGCTCGTGGACCTCGGCGATCTTCCCCGACGGGAACTCGCTCGGGTTGGTGACCACGATCTCCTTGCCGTCCTCCATGACGACGCGGTAGACGACGTTGGGCGCGGTGCTGATGAGGTCGAGGTCGAACTCGCGCTCGAGGCGCTCGCGCACGATCTCGAGGTGCAGCAGACCGAGGAAGCCGCAGCGGTAGCCGAAGCCGAGCGCGACCGACGTCTCGGGCTCGTAGATCAGCGCGGCGTCGTTGAGCTGGAGCTTGTCGAGGGCGTCGCGCAGCAGCGGGTAGTCGGATCCGTCGATCGGATAGAGGCCCGAGAACACCATCGGCTTGGGGTCGCGGTAGCCGCCGAGCGCCTCGGTCGCACCGTGGCGCTGGGTCGTGACGGTGTCGCCGACCCTCGACTGGCGGACGTCCTTGACCCCGGTGATGAGGTAGCCGACCTCCCCGACGCCGATGCCGGCGCCCGGCACGGGCTCGGGCGAGATCACGCCGACCTCGAGCATCTCGTGCACGGCGCCCGTGCTCATCATCTGGATCCGGTCGCGGGTGGAGAGGTGCCCGTCGACGACGCGGACGTAGGTGACCACGCCGCGGTAGGTGTCGTAGACCGAGTCGAAGATCATCGCGCGCGCCGGCGCGTCGGCGTCGCCGACCGGCGGGGGCACCAGCTTCACGACCTCGTCGAGCAGCTCGGTCACGCCCTGCCCGGTCTTGGCGCTGACCTGGAGGACGTCGGAGGCGTCGCAGCCGATGATGTGCGCGAGCTCCGCGGCGTACTTCTCCGGCTGCGCCGCCGGCAGGTCGATCTTGTTGAGCACCGGGATGATCTGCAGGTCGTTCTCGAGCGCGAGGTAGAGGTTGGCGAGCGTCTGCGCCTCGATCCCCTGGGCGGCGTCGACGAGCAGGATCGCGCCCTCGCACGCCGCGAGCGAGCGCGACACCTCGTAGGTGAAGTCGACGTGGCCCGGGGTGTCGATGAGGTTCAGGGCGTAGGTGACGCCGTCGGACGACGTGTACGGCAGGCGCACGGCCTGGCTCTTGATGGTGATGCCGCGCTCGCGCTCGATGTCCATCCGGTCGAGGTACTGCGCGCGCATCGCCCGGGCGTCGACGACGCCGGTGATCTGGAGCATCCGGTCGGCCAGCGTCGACTTGCCGTGGTCGATGTGGGCGATGATGCAGAAGTTCCGGATGACCGAGGGGTCGGTCGATCCGGGCTGCGGGGCGTGAGCGTTGGCCACGGCGGTCGGGCGTCCTGACGTCGGGTCGGGGCTCGGTGTCGAGCGGGGCGGCGGGCGGAACTGGTCGGGCGGGCGGCGGACGGCCGCAAGGCCCCGCGCGCAGGTGCCCATCGTCCCACGTCCGGGGCGGTACGCCGTCCGCGCCGCGTGGGCGGGAGCGGCCGCGGCGCCCGGGTGGCGGTGGTGCCTGCGTCCTGGGTGCCGAGCGGCGCCGTGGGCGGCCCTGACCTGCGCGGACGGCGTACCCGGCGATTTGGCCGCGGGTGCCCGATCCGGGTACCCTGGCGTGTCGCGCGGCGTGCCTGCGTGCCTGCCCGACCCCAGACCTCAGCACGAGACCTGTTCGAAGCACGTCCCCGTACCGAAGGCGAAGCAACCCCGTGGCGAACATCAAGTCGCAGATCAAGCGCAACCGCACCAACGAGGCCGCGCGCCTGCGCAACAAGTCGGTGAAGTCGGCGCTGAAGACCTCGGTCCGCAAGTTCCGCGAGGCGGCCGACTCCGGCGACGCCGCGAAGGCCCAGGAGCTCGCCCGCGAGGCCACCCGCGCCCTCGACAAGGCGGCGAGCAAGGGCGTCATCCACAAGAACCAGGCCGCCAACCGCAAGTCGGCGATCGCCGGCCGCGCCGCGGAGCTCGCCAAGAGCGCCTGACACGCACTCCCTGACAGGGGTCGGTCCTCCGGGACCGGCCCCTGTCGGCGTTCCCGGACCCGTCGAGATGTGCCCAGGCTCGACCTGCTGGAGCGTCAGCACATCTCGACGGGGTCAGCGGTCGGGGGCGGAGCGGTGGCGGACGGCGTGCAGGAGGGCCCGCTCGAGGGCGTAGGTGCCCTGCTCGCGGTCGAGGCCCTCCTCGCTCATCGCCCGGCCGTCGACGTCGCGGCCCTTCACGGCGGCGTCGGCGACCGCCATGGCCACGATCGCGTCGGCCAGCGCCGCGGGGTGCCAGCGCGAGGCCTGCTCGCGCAGGGTGCGGACCTTGAACGGCGGTACGCCGGCCTCGCGAGCGACCTCGGCGTCCGGGGTCCCGCGCGGCGTGGACGCGACCCGGGCCAGGCCGCGCAGCCCGCTCGCGACCGCCGCCGACAGCGCGGGGCCGGCACCCGGGTCGTTGAGGAGCGCCCACCGCGCACGGCGCAGCACCTCGACCGCGCGGCCACCGAGGACGGCGTCGGACACGAGGTAGCCGGGGACGTCGGCCACGCCGTCGTAGTAGAGCGCGACGGACTCGGGCGTGAGCGGGTCGTCCTGGACGTCGCTGACGAGCTGGGCGACCGCGGCCGACAGGGACCGCAGGTCGTCGCCGATGGCCATCCGCAGCGCCTCGACCGCCGCCGGCGTGGCCTTGCGCTTGGCGGCGTGCAGCTCGCGGCCGATGAAGTCGTCGACCGCCCGGCCCTTCGCCTTCTCGCACGGCGCCACCGTGAAGCCGCCCTTGGCCAGGGCGTCGGCGACCTTGCGGCCCTTCTGGCCCGACGGGTGCAGCACCACGAGGCGGACCTCTCCGGCCGAGGCAGCGCCGAGGAGGGCTGCGACGAGCGGGTCGTCGGCGGAGTCGGCGTTGCGGGCGACCACCACGGCGGCGTCGCCGAACAGGTTCGGCGAGCACGCCTCGACGAGCGTCCCGAGCGCGGAGTCGGAGGCGAGGTCGACGTCGCGCCGCTCGACCGTGGGGTCGTCCTTGCGCGCGGCCGCGATGATGGCGGCGACGACCCGCTCGGCGAGGAAGTCCTCGGCGCCGAGGGCCAGGACCGCGCGCGAACCCGCGACGTCGGCCTCGGGGGCCGTGGAGGCGGGAGCCTTGCGCTGTGCGGGCGGCGTCATGGTGCCCGAGCATGCCACGCACCGCCGACGCCGGGCCCACGCCCCAGCAGTCGACGCTGAACTGGGGACGGGAGGGGGTGCGCTGATCACGCGTCGACCGGTGGGGGTCAGCGCCCGCGGCGGACGAGGCCGAGGCCGTGCGGGTCGCCGTGATCGTCGAGGGGGACGACGGCGAGGTCGCCGTCGAGGTCGGTGCGGCCCACCACGGCCCCGACCGCGCGGTAGTCCGCCACGGTGCGCGGCGACGGATGGCCGTAGTCGTTGCCCACGCCCACGCCGACGAGCGCGACCCGCGGGCGGGTGGTGCTCGCCCATCCCGGCGCCTGCTTGGCGGAGCCGTGGTGCGGCACCTTCACGACGTCGACGTGGTCGAGAACACCGAGCGCGAGCACGGCCTCCTGCGCCGCCGTCTCGAGGTCGCCGCACAGCAGCAGGGAGGTGCCGCCGACGTCGGCGCGCACGACGACGCTGGAGTTGTTGGGGTCCGAACCCTCGCCCCGGAGGAGCCGCTGCGGCCAGAGCACCCGCAGGCGGGCCGCTCCGACCGACCAGAGGTCGCCAGGAGCAGCGACGCGCAGCCCCACGCCGGCGCCGTCGAGCCAGCGTCGTACCCGCGCGGTCTCCCCCGGCGGCTCCTCGAGCGGCGAGACCAGCGCGATGCCGACCGACCGGCCGCGCAGCAGGCCCGGCAGCCCTTCGACATGGTCGGCGTGGAAGTGCGTGAGGACGAGCAGGGGGACGCGTACGACGCCGAGCCTCCGCAGGCACCGGTCGAGCAGCACCGGATCGGGACCGACGTCGACCACGACCGCCTCGCCGGGTGCCGTGGCGAGCACCGCGGCATCGCCCTGCCCGACGTCGCACATCACCACCCGCCACCCGGGCGGCGGCCAGGCGGTGGCGTTCGGGACCGTGGCGGGCGGGGCGGCGACCACGAGCCCGCCCACCAGCGCCAGCGCGGCGCAGGCCCGCGCCACCCGCTCCCCGGCACGACGCGCGCCGAGCACCGCGACGCAGCCGACGAGGAGCACCGCGAGCAACGAGAGGCCGCCCGCCCAGCCCGATGGCCAGGGAAGTGGCGGCGCGGCATCGGCCGTCGACCGGGCGATCCGGGCGATCCAGCCCACCGCCCATGCACCGGGCAGAGCCACCACGGCGGCAGCGGCCGGCCACAGCACGCCGACGAGCGCCGCGAGGATGCCGCACACCGTGGCGGGCGCCACCGCCGGCTCGGCGAGCAGGTTCGCGACCAGGCCGCCCACCGGGAGCCCACCGCCGATGCCCGCGACCAACGGGGCTACGGCGAGCTGGGCGACCGCGCTCACCCCGAGCAGTGCACCCGCGCCGCGCACCACCCGCACCGGCCACGGGCCGTCGGTCCGCGGCCGCCATCGCGCGGCCAGCAGCACCAGGCCCCAGGTGGCGGCGGCCGACATCGCGAACCCGACCGACAGCGCGAGGAACGGGTCGAGCAGCACCAGCGCAGCCACCGCCAGACCGAGCGCGTCGGCGGCGCGCACCCGGAGGTCGAGCAGGAGCGCCCCGAGGACGACCGCGGTCATCCCGGCGGCACGGACCACGGACGGCTCGGGCCGTGCCACGACGACGTACGCCGCGACGACCGCGCCGACGAGCACGATCTGCAGCCGCCCGCGGTGCACGCCCGCGACGCGCACCGCACCGAGCGCGAGCAGCACGACGACGGCGACGTTCCCGCCGGACACGGCCGTGAGGTGGGCGAGGCCGGAGTCGCGCATCGCGCGGTCGAGGTCGTCGGGCACCGCCGACGTGTCGCCGACGACGAGACCGGGCAGCAGGCCCGCCTCGTCGGGCGGACGCTCGGCGACGGACTCGCGCAGCGCGGACCGCAGGGCGCCCGCGATCCCCTGCACCGCAGGCGGTCCCGAGCGGACCTGCACCGACCGCACGACGAGGGTCGCCGCCCGCCCGCGCAGCGGGTCGGCCGGGAGCACCCGGGCCGTGCCGGTGAGCACCGTGCCGGGGAGGACCGCGGAGACGTCGTCGCTCGTGAGCAGACGCACCGGCAGGTCGACGTCGGTCGCTGTGCCGTCGGAGGCGCGCATGCGCGTCAGCGCGCCGTCGAGCTGCCACTCGTCGTCGGTGCGCCGCGAACCCGACGTACGACCGCTCCGGGTGGTGGGGTCGCCCGTCGTCGACACGACGACGTCGAGCGTGGCCCGCGTGCCGGCGAGCGGCACCAGCGGCGAGCTCACGAGCGGTGCCACGCGCCAGGTGACGACCGCCGAGGCGAGCAGCACCGCTCCCCCGACCACGAGCAGCGCGCGCCGGTTCGTCGGCCACCGCCGGGCCACGACCGCCAGTCCGAGCGCGACGGCGCACACGACGACGACCCACGCGCGCACGCCGATGGCGACCTCGGCGGCGAGGGCGCACGCCGTGATCGCCCAGAGCAGCGCACCGATCCGCAGCCCCACGTCAGACCCGCACGTGCGGCTTGAGCCGCTCGAAGGTCTTGGCGCCGATCCCGGCCACCTCGCGCAGCTGGTCGACCGTCGTGAACCGGCCGTGCGCCGCGCGCCAGTCCAGGATCTTCGCCGCGGTCACGGGGCCGACTCCCGGCAGCGCGTCGAGATCCTGCGCCGTCGCGACGTTGAGGTCGACGACGACGTCGCCGCTCGCCGACGCACCGCCGGGCACCCCGGAACCGCCGGCCGGCACCATGGGCGCATCGGGACCGACCACGATCTGCTCGCCGTCGACGACGGGCCGTGCCAGGTTCAGCCCGCCGCTGCTGCCCCCGCGCACCAGACCGCCCGCGAGCCGGACCGCGTCGGCCACCCGCGAGCCGGGCGGCAGCCGCACCAGCCCCGGCCGTCGGACCTGCCCGATCACCTGCACCACGAGCTCGGGCTCCGGCGCCTCGATCCCGGTGGCGGCGGCCGACGGCGATCCGCTGCCGGCGACCACGGCCGTCGAGGTCGCGGCGGCCACCGGCGTCCCGGGGAGCACCTCGACCGGCGACGGCGCCCCGCCCGACGTCAGGTGGACGACGGCCCACGTCGCCAGCGCGGTCGCGCCCACCGCGACGAGCACGGTGCGAGTCGAGGCGCGGGTGCGCACGAACGCAGGACCAGCGAGCGGGTCGTCGTCGAGAGCGGCATCGGGCCGGCGGTCCAGCAGCTCGTCGGGCCTCGTGTCGAGCGGGTCGGGCTCGGGCAGCTCGCCCCAGGCACCCCGCGCGAGCGCGCGCAGCCTCGCCCGCACGACGTCGACGTCCGGCCGTGGACGGGGAAGCGGCAGCACCCGCGCACGCTAGGCGTCGACGACGGCGACGTTCCGAGCCGTGGGCCCAGCTTGGGGACGACACCGAGCGCCCACAGGCGCCGGCCCTGTGCGACGCCCTACTGCACACCCGACCGGGTCGATGCGAAGCGACGCTGTCGGACCCGGCTGATACACCTCTGATGAGGGGGATGAGCCCCCGAAGGGGGAAGAACATCGTGGAATACCAGCACGGCGACATCGTGAACGGTCACATGTACGACTCGGCCACCAACTCCTGGGTTCCGGTGCCGGCTCCCGATCCCGCCAGCGCCGCAACGTCGGTCGCTGCGCCGCCGCCACCCAAGAAGGTGCTCGGCAAGGGCGCCAAGATCGGCATCGGTATCGGCATCCTGGTCGTCGTCCTCGGTGTCATCGGCTCGATGTCCGGCGGCGGATCCTCAGACACCAAGGCTGGGTCGACCGGCTCTCCGACGGCCGCAGCCAGCGACCCGGTCTCGACGTCACCGACCAGCTCGGACCCGTCGGCGGCGGCGGCGACGACACCCGCACCGACGAGCGCGGAACCGTCCACGCCGACCGAGGCCGCCTCAAGCGCGGCCCCGGCGGGAACCGTGAGTCAGATGCAGGCGCTCGGTACCGCGCAGGACTACCTCGACACGCAGGCGTTCAGCAAGGCCGGGCTGATCGACCAGCTCTCGTCCGAGTACGGCTCCGGGTTCAGCAAGGCCGACGCCGTCTGGGCAGTGAACCACCTGGACGTGAACTGGAACGAGCAGGCATACCTCGCTGGTAAGGCGTACCTGGAGACCATGCACTTCTCACGCAACGGTCTCATCCAGCAGCTGTCGTCGAAGTACGGCAGCCAGTTCACCAAGGCGCAGGCGCTCTACGCGGTCAACAAGCTGGGTCTGTAGGCGGGCGCCGGCACGACCTGGACCGCGGGCGCGCGTGGACCTAGCGGCGTACGGCGGCGAGCAGGTTCCTCCGGTGGCGTACCAGGACCAGGACGGTCAGGGCCACGGCGAACCAGATCTGGGCGTCGGTCGTGTGCTTCCAGACGGCGGCCGGCACGAGCACCACCGCGGCGGCGACCGACGAGAGGCCCACGCGACGGGTCAGGGCGTAGCCGAGTCCGAACGCCGCCATCACCGGCAGCACCCAGATCGGCTGCACAGCGAGGATGGCGCCGAGCGAGGTGGCCACGCCCTTGCCACCGCGGCCGCGCAGGAACGGCGACGTCACGTGGCCGAGCACCGCGGCCAGACCGGCGACGAGCCCCGCCTCCGGGTAGCCGAGCAGCTCGAACGCGAGCACCGGCAGGAAGCCCTTGAGCGCGTCCAGCACGCCGACGACGACGCCGACCCTCCAGCCCAGCGCGCGGCCGGCGTTGGTGGCACCGGGGTTCCCCGACCCGACCGACGCGAGGTCGACACCTCGGACCCGCGCGATGATCGACGCCGGGTTGATCGCGCCGACGCCGTAGCCGACCACCGCCGCGAGCGATCCGATCAGGACCGACAGGACCACCGGCGCGACCTCGGCAAGCGCGTACGCCGGTTCGCCCAGGACGACGACGAGCGGCACGGTCTCAGGCCGACGTCGGACGCGGCGCCACAGCGACCGCGACCATCCCGGGTCCGACGTGCGCGCCGACGACCGCGCCGACCTCGCTCACGAGCACGCGGGAGTCGGCCAGCCGCGCCACGAGATGGCCGGCGAGGGTCTCCGCGCGCGCGGCGGAGTCGAGGTGGTGGACGGCGACGTCGCAGGGCCGACCGGCGGCGCGCTCGACCACGAGCTCCTCGATACGGGCGAGCGCCTTGGCCGACGTGCGCACCTTCTCCAGCGGCGCGACGTGGCCGTCGACGAGCTCGAGGATCGGCTTCACCGCGAGCGCCTGGCCGACGAGCGCGGTCGCGGCACCGATCCGGCCCCCGCGGCGCAGGTAGTCGAGGGTGTCGACGTAGAACAGGGCGCTGCTCGCGCCGACGCGCCGCATCACGGCGTCGGCCACCTCGTCGACGTCGGCACCCGCCTCGGCCGCCCGGGCGCCGTCGAGCACGCCGAAGCCCATGGCCATCGCCACGCTGCGCGTGTCGACCACCCGCACCGGGATCGGCGCCTCCTTCGCGGCGAGCGCGGCGGAGTCGACGGTGCCCGACATCTCCCCCGACAGGTGCGCCGACACGACCGCGGTCGCACCGTCCTCGGCCGCGGCGGCGTACGCCTGGGCGAACCGCTCCGGCGACGGTCGCGACGTGGTGACCACCTTCCAGGTGCGCAGCGCCTCGGCGACCTCGAGCGGGGTGATCTGGGTGCCCTCGTCGTAGGCCTGGCCCCCGACCACGACCTGCACCGGCACGACCGTAATCGCGCGCGAGGCGACGAGGTCGGCGGGCAGGTACGCCGTCGAGTCGGTGACGAGCGCGACGCGAGCCATGCCTGCGACCCTACGACCCGCGCGTCAGGCCGGGACGATGTTGACCAGCTTGGGCGCCCGCACGATCACCGTGCGGATCCCCTTGCCGTCCAGCGCCTTCACGACTCCGGGAGCGGCCAGCGCCAGCTCGCGCAGCTCGTCCTCGCCGATCGACGGCGGCACCTCGAGCTTGTCGCGCACCTTGCCCGCGACCTGCACGATGCAGGTGACCGTCTCCTCGACCAGCAGCGACTCGTCGACCGCGGGCCAGCCGGCCAGCGCCACCGACGGCTCGTGGCCCAGGCGCGACCACATCTCCTCGGCCGTGTACGGCGCGACGAGCGACAGCATGATCGCGACCGCCTCGGCAGCCTCGCGCACCGCCGGGTCGGCTCCGCCGGCACCGCTGTCGATCGCCTTGCGGGTGGCGTTGACCAGCTCCATCGTCTTCGCGACCGCGACGTTGAAGCGGAACGACTCGACCGCCTGGGCGGCCTCGTGCACCGACTTCGCGGTCACCCGGCGCAGGCCGGGGTCGCCGGTGGTGACGTCGACGCCGGGCTCGCTGGTGACGTCGCCGGACAGGCGCCACGCGCGCGACAGGAACTTCTTGGAGCCGCTGGGCGAGACGTCGGCCCAGTCGATGTCGTCCTCCGGCGGTCCGGCGAACACCATCGTCAGTCGGACGGCGTCGACCCCGTTCTTCTCCAGCTCGTCGGACAGCGCCACCAGGTTGCCGCGCGACTTGCTCATCGCAGAGCCGTTCATGCCGACCATGCCCTGGTTCAGCAGGCGCGTGAACGGCTCGACGAAGTCGACCATGCCCATGTCGTGCAGCGCCTTGGTGAAGAAGCGCGCGTACAGCAGGTGCAGGATCGCGTGGGTGACGCCACCGGTGTACTGGTCGACCGGCGCCCACTCGCGCGCCTGCTCGGCGTCGAAGGGGACGTCGTCGCGCGAGGGGTCCAGGTAGCGCAGGAAGTACCACGACGAGTCGACGAACGTGTCCATCGTGTCGGTGTCGCGCTTCGCCTCGCCGCCGCAGCGGGGGCACGAGACGTTCACCCAGTCGGTCGCGCCGGCCAGCGGCGACGTGCCCTTGGGCGCCAGGTCGAGACCCTCGGTCGGCGGCAGCACGACAGGCAGCTGGTCGTCGGGCACCGGCACCTCGCCGCACGAGGGGCAGTGGATGATCGGGAACGGAGTGCCCCAGTAGCGCTGGCGCGAGATCAGCCAGTCGCGCAGGCGGTAGTTGACCGCCGCGGTGCCCAGGCCCTTCTCCTCCAGCCATGCGATCGTGCGCTCGATCGCCTCGGCCTTGCGCAGGCCGTCGAGGAACCCGGAGTTCACGGCCACGCCGTCGCCGGCGTACGCCTCGCCGTCCCAATCCGCGGGCGGCGCGACGACGGTGACGATCGGCAGCCCGAACGCCGTCGCGAAGTCCCAGTCGCGCTGGTCGTGCGCTGGCACGGCCATGATCGCGCCGGTGCCGTAGTCGGCCAGCACGTAGTCGGCGGCGTAGATCGGGATCCGCTCGCCGTTCACCGGGTTCACGGCGTGGCGCTGCAGGAACACACCGGTCTTGGGCCGGTCGGTCGACAGGCGCTCGACCTCGGTGACGCGCTTGGTCTCCTCCAGGTACGCCTCGAACTCCGCCTGCGCCGGGGATCCGGCGGCCAGCTCGGCGGCGAGGTCGGAGTCTGCGGCCACGACGAAGAACGTCGCGCCGAACAGCGTGTCGGGGCGGGTGGTGTAGACGGTGACCGGCTCGTCGCGGCCCTCGATCTCGAAGCGCACCTCGGCACCGGTCGAGCGGCCGATCCAGTTGCGCTGCATCAGCAGCACCTTGTCGGGCCAGTGGCCCTCCAGCTGCGCCATGTCATCGAGCAGGCGGTCGGCGTAGTCGGTGATGCGCAGGTACCACTGCGTCAGCTTCTTCTTCGTGACCAGCGCGTCGCAGCGCTCGCACCGCCCCTGCACGACCTGCTCGTTGGCCAGCACGGTCTGGTCGTTCGGGCACCAGTTGACGCTGCTGTCCTTGCGGTAGGCCAGGCCGCGCTCGTACAGCCGCAGGAACAGCCACTGGTTCCACCGGTAGTACGCCGGGTCGCTCGTGTGCAGCACCCGGTCCCAGTCGAACGAGCACGCGTAGCGACGCATCGAGCTCTTCTGCTGCTCGATGTTCGCGGCGGTCCACTGCACCGGGTCGGCACCGCGCTTGATCGCGGCGTTCTCCGCGGGCAGGCCGAAGGAGTCCCAGCCGATGGGGTGCATGACGTTGTAACCGCGCTGCACCCAGTACCGCGCGATGACGTCACCGAGCGCGTAGGCCTCGGCATGTCCCATGTGCAGGTCGCCCGACGGGTAGGGGAACATGTCGAGCGCGTACTTCTTGGGCCGCGCGTCGTCGGGGCGGCCGCTGCGGAACGGGGCGATCTCGTCCCACACCGGCAACCACTTCTCCTGCACGGCGTGGACGTCGTAGCCCTCGCGGCCCTCGGCGTCGAAGGTCTCGGTCTGCGTCATCTGGGAAGTCCTCGTCCTCGTGTCCGGTCCCTGGCATGAAAAAGCCCCTCGCTCAGGAGGGGTCGGCCGCACCGGGTCCGCGGTCTAGCCGCGGCGCTGGATCCGATGCGGCCCGGTAAGCAGGAGTCCGGTTCGCACGCGACGAGGATACCGGACGGGGCACCGCCCGCCTCATGGGGTTCTCCCCGGCTCAGCCCTCGCCGACGCGCTAGCTCAGCGGGCGCGGATCAGCTGGGCCAGCACGAGGAGCGGGACGAAGAACAGGAACGCTCCCGGCCCGACGTACCACGAGAGCCCCAGCGCGAGGCCGGCGGTGACGCCGACGGGCCACCACATGCTCGGCGGCCGCGGGTGGGCGATGCACCTCTTGTGGTGCCCGGGCCCGTCGGGCATCCCGCACTCGACGCAGAGGCCGGAGCGGTCCGGCACCAGGGCGGACCAGTCGATGGTCTCGGTCCCCTCGGACCCGAGCGCGTAGACGTCGTCGAGGGAGAGCTCCTCGAGGACCTCCAGCGGCGAAGCCGGGGCGACGTCGCGCTCGTCACGGGCCTTCGGCTCGCGACCCTCGCTCGGGCTCATCCGCTCCCCTCCCCGGGCCGGTACGGCGTCGGTGCCAGCGTGTCCCGCCCGCGCGTCCCCGTCCAGGGGGTGCGCTACAGCCGTCGCAGGATCGTGACCGCGAAATCGCCGCCGTCCTGCCACGGGTGCAGGTCCCAGGTGGCGAACCGGTGCTCCGCGACGAAGCCCGCCGCCGCGGCATCGTCGTCGAAGTCGTACGGCGCGTAGTGGCGGTCCGCGGCGAAGCCGGTGACGAGCGGCGCGCCCGGTGCGAGGTGCCGGGCGATGCCGGCGAGCACCGCGCGCTCGGTGCCGGCGGCGACGTACACCATGACGTTGCCGGCCATGACCGCGCCGTCGAAGGGCTCGTCGACGCCGTGGGCCGCGAGGTCCAGCGTGCTGAGGTCGCCGACGATCCAGCGCGGCCCCGGATGGTCCTCGCGGGCCGCCCCGACCAGGAGCGGATCGGCGTCCACCCCCACGACCCGGTGACCGCGCGCCTGCAGGACCGAGCCGGTGCGTCCGGTGCCGCAGCCGGCGTCGAGGAGGTGCGAACCGGGGGCGACGAGCGCGTCGAGCAGCCGGGCCTCGCCGCCGAGGTCGCGCCCCTGCGCGGCGAGCCGCCGGAAGTGGTCGACGTAGGACTGCGAGTGCGTCTCCGGGTTCTCGGTCACCCACCGCGTCGGCTCGCTCATGCCCGCCACCCTAATGACCCGTCTCACTCGGCCAAGTGCCCAGCAGGACGTGTCTGGTGGGCACTTAGCCGAGTGAGACCGGGTCGGGAAAGCCGCGGGTGCGGAGGGTCTCGGCGGCCGCGCGTCCGATCGCCTCGTGGGCGTCCCAACCGAAGTGCATGCCGTCGGGGTTGCCGGTGCCGGCGTGCAGCGACGGGCCGACGAGCGGGTCGAGGTCGACGAAGCCGACGTCGTGCGCTGCGCACCAGCGGCGGGCTGCGGCCACGGCGGGCTGGTGGTGACGCAGCGACGGGTACGACGGTGCCGCGTGCGGCGCAGGACCGAGGAGCACCGCGGGGATACCCGGCCGGTACGTGCGCACGCCCTGGACGATCCGCGCGAGGTAGTGGTCGGTCGCGGCCTGCGGAAGCTGGCGCAGCGGTCCGCCGGTGAGCCGGATGACGTGCGGCGAGACCGCGCCGTACGCGCGACGAACCTGACGGCGCAGCGATCCCGGGCGCACGTAGGGGATCCCCTCGCGCAGCCAGGTCGGCACCGACGCGGGCAGGTGGTCCATCTGCCCGACGCCGAGGACGAGGGCGTCGGCGCGCGGGAGCAGCTCGCCCCAGACGTTCGGGTCCTTGGTCAGCGCCCACCACGCGTCGCGCGCGGTCCACCCGATCCGTGCGACGACGTCGGCGCGCACGTCGTCGCCGAGCGACGCCGCGAGCACGTTCGGGTAGAGGCGCGGGTCGCTCGGACGGTGCGGCTGGTCGGGCCCGTGGAAGGTGAGCGAGTCGCCGAGGACGAGGACGTGCCTAGGCATGGAGCTCGGTGAGGACGGCGTCGAGCTCGGTGACGAAGCGGTCGGAGTCGGCGTCGGAGAAGCAGAGCGGCGGACGCACCTTGAGGACGTTGTTGTGCAGCCCGCCCGTCGCGACGAGCACCCGCCGGCGCTGCAGCCCGTTCACCACCGCGAGGGTGAGATCGCCGTCCTGGCTGCCATCGGGGTGCACCAGCTCGATGCCGACGAACAGACCGGCACCGCGTACGTCGCCGATGCACGCGTGGTCGAGCGACCGGACCTGCTCGCGCAGCCGCTCCCCGACGACGCGCGCGTTCTCCTGCAGCGCCTCGTCGCGCAGCACGTCGAGCACCGCCTGGGCCGCGGCCATCGCGACCGGGTTGCCGCCGAAGGTGTTGAAGTAGCGCATGTCGCGACCGAACCGGTCGGCGATCTCGGGCCGCATCGCCGTGGCCGCGACGGGATAGCCGTTGCCCATCGGCTTGCCCATCACCACGAGGTCGGGCACGAACGGCGCCTCGGCCGATCCGTGCCGCGCGAAGCCCCAGAGCTCGTCGCCCGTGCGGCCGAAGCCCGGCTGCACCTCGTCGGCCACGTAGAGGCCGCCCGCCCGGTGCACGACGTCGCGCACGGGTGCGAGCATGCCGCGCGGACCGGTGAGCACGCCGTCGCTCGCGAAGACCGAGTCGGCCACGAACGCCGCGAACCGGACGCCGCTCGCCTCGAGGTCGTCGATCGCCCCCTGCACCTGCGCCGCGAACCAGTCGCCGAGGTCGGCGTAGCCGGTGGTGTCGACGCGGTAGGCGTCCGGCGCGGGCACGACGCGCACCCACGACGGGAGGCTGTCGAGCCCCCCGAGCGACGGCGACAGAGCGGCGACCTCGGTGGTGACGCCGTGGTAGGCGTTGCGCGTCACGACGACGCCGGTGCCACCGGTCATGTGCTTGGCCAGGCGCATGGCGAGGTCGCCGGCCTCGGAGCCGGTGCACGTGTACATCACGTGCCCGATCTCGTCGGGCAGGGTCGCGAGCAGCTCCTCGGAGTAGCGCACGATCCCCTCGTGCAGGTAGCGCGTGTGCGTCGAGAGCAGCGCTGCCTGCTGCGCGATCGCGGCCACGACGCGCGGGTGCGCGTGACCCACGGACGGCACGTTGTTGTAGGCGTCGAGATACTCGACACCGTCGACGTCGTAGAGGTGGCAGCCCTCGCCGCGCACGAGCTGCAGCGGCCGGTCGTAGAACAACCGGTACGCCGGTCCGAGCGCAGCGATCCGGCGGCGGACCAGCGACGCGGTCGACTCGTCGAGCTCCTCGACCCGCGCCGGGTCGAAGTACGTCGAGGGACCCACGGTGGCGGCCATGCTCACCCCTTCTCGATCGGTGCCGGCACGGTCACGACGCGGTGCAGCGCGGGTGCCGAGCGCGCGAGGCTGCGCCCGGTGTACTCGGCGTTGGCCGGGTCGGCCGACACCAACCACGAGTTCACCAGCTGGCGCTGCGCGAGCCTCGTGCGCACGAGGTCGGGCAGCAGCGCGGTCTCGACGTCGTCGAGGGGACGGACCGCCAGGTAGCCGGCGGCCACGTCGTACGGGCCGGTCCACGGGTCGTCGCCCGAGCCGGTGGCGTCGACGGCGTACGCCATGGCGACGGCGAGGTCGGCCACGACCGCCGTGCGGAGCATGTCGCCGAAGTCGAGGATCCCGGTGACCGGCTCGGTGGCGCCCGGCTCGAGCAGGACGTTGTCGGGGTTGAGGTCGTTGTGCACGACCTGCTGGCGGGTCGCCGCGAGCGCGACGGCGACGGAGGCGTCGTAGCGGTCCAGCACCCGCGCGGCGTCGTCGCGCGCCCGCGGGTCGGTCACGTGCGCGAGCAGCGGCCGCAGCATCCCCACCTGCTGCAGGTCCCACGGGAGCGAGCGGTCGGCGGCCGGGTGCGCGAAGTCCGCGAGGGCGAGGGACAGCCGCGCGAGCGCCGCCCCGACCGCCCGGCGGTCGTCCGCCGACGTCTCGTCGTAGTCCAGGACGCGTCCGGGCAGAGGGGTGAGCAGCCGCGCGAGCCGCGGCTCGACGCCGTCGACGCGGTGCAGCAGCGCGCCGCCGCGGTCGGGCGCGACGTGCGGCACCGGGAGGCCGGGGTCGCGGTCTGCCACGTGCGCGAGCGCCGCGCACTGCAGGTCGAGGAGGGACTCGTCGTCGAGCGGGTGCGCGACCTTGAGCACGTACGTCGAGGCGGCGACGACGACCGCGAACGTGTCGTCGCGCTCGGTGTCGAGGCGCGCGACCGAGGTGGCCGCGAGGCCCCAGCCCGCCGCCAGGATGTCGACCGCCTGCGCCTCGGCGAGACGGGTGAACGGTGCGGCGAGGGAGTCGTCGAGCAGCCCGTGCTGCGGGAGTCCGTCGCTGGCCACGCGGGCAGGCTATCCGCAGCCGACCATGCCCAGGGCTTCAGTCCTCGTCGTCGACCGTGCGGTCGAGGGTGAGCACCGGCGGGACGGTGCGGCCCTTGAGCGCGCGGCGCACGTACATGTCGCGGTCGGCCGACCAGAGCAGGCCCTGCAGGTCGCCGGTGTCCCACGGCTCGAGCATCGAGCGGCCCACGCTGATCCCGATCGCGCCGACGTGCTCCGACAGCGTCTCGTCGTCGTGCAGGTACTCCTGCACCCGGCGCTCGAGGTCGAGCGGCGGTACGCCGGCCCCGAGACCCACCACGACGAACTCGTCGCCGCCCCAGCGGGCCACGACGTCGGCCTCGCGCGACGAGCGACGCAGCGCCTCGGCCACCGCCACGATGACGTCGTCGCCGGCGTCGTGCCCGTAGTGGTCGTTGATGGCCTTGAGCCCGTCGACGTCGACGAACGAGCAGTGCACCGCGTCGTTGTGCCGTCGCGCGACAGCCACGACCTCGCGACCGAGCATCGTGAGGCCGCGGCGGTTCACCAGCCCGGTGGCGGCGTCCTCGGTGGCGGCCCGCAGCGCACGGTCGACGGCATCGGCGGCGATGCGCAGGTTGCGGCGGCGGAGCTCGTGGACGACGGCGGCCAGCGTCGTGGCCACCGCGAGGTAGAACAGCCAGTAGGCCCAGGGCTGCGTCGGACCACCGAGCACCACCACGGCCACGAGGACCGCGACCCAGAGCAGCGCCGTGCAGCCGAGGAACCAGGGACGCGCGAGCAGGATCGCCCCGATCCCCACCTCGAGCAGCATGAGCGGCACGGTGTCGCGCGGGTCGCCGCCCTCGAGGAGGTGGACGAGCCCTGCCGACACCGCCGCGACCACGACGAGGGCGAGCAGGGGGTAGGCGTTGGTCGTCGTCACGCGGCCGCTCACCGCCAGCAGCGCGACCGCGCCCGCGAGCAGTGCGCACAGCCCGGTGACCACCGTGGTGGCCGGGCCCGCCTGCTCGCCGAAGACCAACGGGTGCGCCACCTCCAGGCAGACGAAGACGATCGCCAGCGCCGTGGCGACCGGCAGGGTGCTCGCGACGGCATCGGTGGCGTACGTCACGCGCGCTACGCCGTCGACCGCGCCGACGGCGCCGCCCGTCCTCGAGGAGTCGCCCACGGGTCCTGTCTCGACACGACCACCCCCATCGCTTGAGCGGTGCGGCCGGAGAAACCGGAGGACCGAGCAGGTAGGAGCGCGTCAGGGTGCGGCGGGGAGCTCCACCCGCAGGGTCGTCCCGCTCGCGCCGTCGGACGTCGCCGACACGCGCCCGCCGTGCGCCGTGACCAGCTCGCGCACCACCGCCAGACCGATACCCGAGCCCGACGGGTCGGAGTCGGCGCTGCCGCGCCAGAGCCGGTCGAAGACGTGGGCCAGGTCGGTCGCCGGGATCCCGGGGCCGGAGTCGGCGACCTCGAGGACGGCCAGCGCCCCGTCGGCGTAGGTCGACACCTGGACCCGGTCGCCGGGCCGGCAGTACCGCACGGCGTTGCTGAGCAGGTTGCCGACCACCTGGTGCAGCCGGTCCTCGTCGCCGACGACCGGCACCTGACCCGAGGACCGGGAGGTGAGGACGAGTCCCGCAGCCGACGCCGCCGGCGCCGACTCGCGGACGGCCTGCGCCGCGAGGGCGGCGAGGTCGAGGCGCTCGTGCCGCAGCGAGAGGGTCGACGACTCGGCGGCCGAGAGCTCGGCCAGGTCGTCGACCACGCGGCCCAGGCGCAACGACTGCCGGTGCAGGGCGTCGAGGCGCTCGGGGTCGGGCGCCTCCAACCCGTCGCGCAGCTCCTCGAGGCCGGCCTGCAGCACGGCGAGCGGGGTGCGGAGCTCGTGGGCCAGATCGGCCGACATCCGGGTGCGGGCGGCGTCGGCCTCCTCCACGCGCTCGGCCGCGGTGGCGAAGGCACGAGCGAGCTCACCGATCTCCCCCGGCTCGGCGAGGTCCTGCGCGGACGGACGGGCCGACAACGAGCCCGAGGCCACCTCGTCCGCGACGGCGGCCAGCCGCACCAGCGGCCGGGTGAACCGGCGCGTGACCCACCAGGCCGCCGCCACGGCCACCAGCAGCGCCACGACGGCGGCCAGCAGGATCCAGGTCCACGCCACCTGCTGGGCGGCTCCGGAGGTCGAGGAACCGAAGCCGAGCAGCACCGTGCCCACCTGCTGCCCGTCGACCACGACCGGCGCCGACACCACACCGGTCGACGAGCCCCCCTGGCCCATGCCCTGACCCATGCCCATGCCGGGGCCCATGCCCGTGCCCGGTCCGACGCCCGGCGCGAGGACCGCCTGGCCCGAGAGATCGCGCACCACGAGCCGCGCACCGGCTGCTCCGGCGAGGTCGTCGGCCGCGGACAGGTCGGCACCCGTCCAGCCCCCGGCGGCGGCGTACGACGAGGCCGCCGCCGCAGCCACCGACTCGGCCGCGGCCGAGCGGTCGGCGGTCTCGCCGGCGCTGATGCCGCGCACCGTGCCCACGATCGCGATGAGGGCGAGGACGGCGACCGAGGCGAGCGCGACGGCGACGAACGCGGCGAGCAGGCGGCGGCCCAGCGGTCCCAGGCCGCGGTCAGGCGTCACGGCGCACCCCGAGCCGGTAGCCCGCGCCCAGCACGGTCTCCACGACGGTGGCGCCGTCGGGTGCGAGCTTGTGGCGGAGGTTCTTCACGTGCGAGTCGATCGTGCGCTCGTAGCCGGCGAACTCGTAGCCGCGCACGCGGTTGACCAGCTCCAGCCGCGACGAGACCCGGCCCGGTCGGTCGGCGAGCGCGGTGAGGATCCCCCACTCCGTCGGCGTCAGGTCGAGCACGGCGCCGTCCCAGGTCGCCTCGTGCCGCGACCGGTCCAGCTGCAACCGGCCGCCGCCGTACGTCTCGGCCGTGTCGGGGGACGCCACGCCTCGGCGCGCCAGCACCGCGCCCACCCGCAGCACGACCTCTCGGGGGCTGAACGGCTTGGTGACGTAGTCGTCGGCCCCCTGCTCGAGGCCGCGGATCCTGTCCTCCACCGCGCTGCGGGCGGTGAGGGCGACCACGGGCACCCGGTGCAGCCGCGCCACGGAGAGCACCTCGAACCCGTCGACGTCGGGCAGCCCGAGGTCGAGCAGCACGAGGTCGGCGGCGCCGTCCTCGACGGCGGTGATGCCTTCGGTGCCGGTCGCGGCCGTGAGCACGGCGTACCCCTCGCGCTCGAGGTAGCGACGCAGCAGGTCGCGGATGTCGCGCTCGTCCTCGACCACCAGAACCGTGCTCACGGGCACAGTCTCGCGGGCGGGGGCGGCCCGGTGCGAGCCGTGCCGGCCCGCGGGTCGCGATCTCCATGCGATCTCCACACCGACGGCACACCCGCTCCCGACCCGGGGACGACAGTCGTGGTGTCGCCCGGCCGCACGGACCGGGCACCGGACCTCAGGAGATCGTCATGCGGCACCAGATCGCACTCGGCGCCGGCCTCGCGGCCGGCGTCACCGCCCTCGCTCTCGTCGCCGTCCCGCAGGTGGCGGGCGCCGTCGGCTCGTTCGGCTCGGCGGCGGGGGCCGCCGTCTGCGCGGCGACCGGCAGCACCTGCCCGGTCGCGACGCCGGGCACCGGGTACGCCGGCGGGATGGGCACCGGGATGCGCGGCCGCTGGGCCGACCAGGACAGCACCTCCTCGCCGGGGATGATGGGCCGCGGTGGCCCCGGCGGCCCCGGCATGATGACGGGCACCGCCGCCGGCACGACGCTCGGCACGGGGACGCTCACGGCAGCCCAGCGCACCACCGTGGCCGCGATGGCCGAGGAGGACAAGCTCGCCCACGACGTCTACACCGCGCTGGCCGCCCGGTATCCCTCCGACCCGCGCTTCGCGCGGATCGCCTCGTCGGAGACCCAGCACCTCACGGCGCTGCGCCAGGTGATGACGGCGTACGGCATCACCGACCCGACGGCCGGGCTCGCCGACGGCACGTTCGCCACGGCCTCGGTCCAGCAGCTCTACGACGACCTGCTGGCGAAGGCGACGACCCTCGACGCCGCGCTCGCGGTCGGGCGCGCGATCGAGACCCAGGACATCGCCGACCTCGGTGCCGCCATGGCCGCGGTGACCACGGCCGACGACGTCGACCTCGTCTACAGCCACCTGCAGATGGCCTCGCAGATGCACCTGCGCGCCTTCGGCGGCTGACCGGTCGACGGGAGGCCCTCGAACGCCGTGAGACCCCGACCCATGCGGGTCGGGGTCTCACCGATGCGTGGAGCTGAGGGGACTCGAACCCCTGACCCCCTGCATGCCATGCAGGTGCGCTACCAGCTGCGCCACAGCCCCGTGCGGTCGTGCCGGAGAAGCATAACGGCGACGCCCGGGAGAGGCGAAATCGCCCCCGAACGGTCGGGGTCGCGGACGGGACCGTGGACCCCGCGTGCCCGGCGTACGGCGGAACCGCCTACTGCTCGTCGCCCTCGACCTCCTCGGGGAGGGACCGGGCGTTGTGCTCCAGCAGCCGCCAGCGCCCGTCGGGCAGCTCCTCGAGGACCGACCAAGCGCAGTTGGTGAGGCCGCCCAGCACGGTCCAGTGCTCGACCGGGAGCCCGAGCAGCCGACCGATGCCGGCCCGGGCCGCTCCGCCGTGCGTGGTGACCACGAGGGTGCCGCCGGGGGGCAGCGCCTCCGCGTGGCGGAGCACGGCGTCGGCGACCCGCTCGGCCACCTCGATGCGCGACTCGCCCCCACCGGGACGGACGTCGTCGCCCGCGAGCCAGCGGACGAACGCGTCGCCGTCGCGGGCGACGATCTCCTCCCGCAGCAGGCCCTGCCAGGTGCCGGCGTAGGTCTCGCGCAGGGCCTCGTCGGTGGTCACCTCGAGGCCGACCACGGACGCGAGCGCCTCGGCGGTCACGCGGGCGCGCTCGAGGTCGCTGGACACCAGCACGTGAGGCGCCAGGGTCGCGAGGTCGCGCGCGGCCCGCTCGGCCTGCAGCACGCCCACCTCGTCGAGGGGTACGTCGGTGGTCCCCTGGAAACGGGTCTCGGCGTTCCAGGTGGTGCGTCCGTGGCGCCAGAAGACGACGCGCCGTGCTCCGCTCACGAGCTCAGATGCTCACGACTCGTCGCGGACGCCGCGCGGCCGGGTGACCGACTCGGGCAGCTCGATGCGCGCCCCGTCCTTCCACAGCCTCTCGAGCGCGTAGTAGGTGCGCTCCTCCGCGTGCTGCACGTGGACGACGAGATCGATGTAGTCGAGCAGCACCCAGCGGCCGTCGCGCTCGCCCTCGCGGCGTACCGGGTCGACGTCGATCCTGTCGAGCGCCTCCTCGATGCCGTCGACGATCGAGCGGACCTGCCGGTCGTTGGCCGCCGAGCAGAGCAGGAACACGTCGGTGATCACGAGCGTGTCGCTCACGTCGATCGCGACGATGTTCTCGGCGAGCTTCTCCGACGCGGCCTCGGCGGCGAGGATCGCCAGCTCGACGGCACGGTCAGATGCGGTCACGTGCGCCTCGTTCCAGGTCGGTGCCCGGTCGAGCCGGACGGATCGGCCGCCGTACGGCGGTGTCCCCATCGTCTCACGGGGCGCAGCGGCGGCGGTTCAGCCCTGGGCGGGCGGGACGAAGTCGCGGCCGAGCACCACGACGACGTCGGCGATGCTCTGCCCCTCGGTCGCCACGACCACCGCCGTCGTCGGCAGCGCGAGCGCCTTCGCGATGTCGGCGCCGAGCGCCAGGGACTCGGCACTGCGGTCGGGGACGATCACCTGCGTCGCGGCGAGGCCCCTGACCGCCGCATTGCCCCCGTTGACGAACGTGTAGCCCGCCTCCACCAGCAGGTCGCGGGCGCCGGTGTTCAGCCCCGGGGTGCCCACGCCGTTCTGCACGAGGACGCGGGTCTTCGAGTTCGGGCCGGGCTGCCGCTTCGCGTCGACGAAGTCCTTGTTCACCAGCTCCGCGGTGGCGGCCTGGTCGATGCGCTGCCCCGTGGTCGCGCCGCCCGCGTCGTTGGGGACGACCGGGAGGGTGTTGTAGGCGACGTTGTCGGCCAGGACGTACTCGTGCAGCTTCACGAGGAACTTCGCGAGGTCGCGGCTGGACTGCGTGGATCGCGCCGAGGCACCGAGGCCGCTCACGATCGCCTCGGTCTTGGTCGGGTCGGTGGGCAGCTTGGCCAGCGTGAGCCGCAGCACGTCGACGAAGCGGGCCGTGCGCGCCGCCTCGGGCTCGCCCTGGCCGAGGAAGGTCGCGTACGCCGCAGCAGCCGGGCCCTGCAGCAGCTGGTGCTGGCCGGAGCCCGCGAGCACCTTCTGGGTGCCGTCGGGCTGCTCCTCGATCACGTCGGCGTTGACGTCCATGACGACGCCGCCCACGGCGTCGACGAGGCCGGAGAACGCGAGCTTGTCCATCGTCCAGGTGCCGTCGATCTGCACGCCGATCGAGTCCGACAGCGTGTTGGCCGAGGCATCGGCGTCGGGCAGCCGGTCGACCTCGCCGAAGGGCATCGTGCCGCCGGTGGCGACGTCGACGATGGTGTCGGGCGTGATGGTGAGCATGTTCGCGAGCGTGCCGGTGCCGCCGATCGACAGGAGCGCGTTGCCGACGGCGATGCCCTCCTTGTCGGTGACCTGGACGAGCAGGGTCGGCTGCGCCGGACCCGTGGCGGTCGGGGTCGCGGTGGGCGACGCGTCCGGGTCGCCCGACGAGCCGCGGACCACGAGGTAGCCGCCCACGATCGCCGCCAGGAGGGCCACGACGACGCCGGCGGCGATGACGACGCGGCGTCGTGAGGTGACGGCGTCGGCCTGCGCCAGCTCCTCGCTGGCACGGCGCCGCGCGGCGCGACCGCCGTCGGGCGGCAGCGGGGTCGTGGTGCGGCCGGATCCCGAGGTCACGGTGGGATCGACGTCCGGTGCGCCGTCGGGGTTCCCCGCTCCCCGGGTGACGTCGGGCACCGCCTCGGCGGCGGGCGGGCCGTCCGGCGGGCTCGGAGGGGTGACGTCGGCGAGGTCGGGCGCGGGGAGGTCGACGGGGGCCGAGTCGGGGGCCGGGAGGTCGAGCGCCGGGCCGTCGGGCCCCGGGAGGTCGAGGGGGCGGTCGGTCATGACGCGGCCTGGTAGAGCCCGCGCTTGGCGGCGTACTCGACGACGCCCTCGGGCCCGAGGTAGCGGATCGGCTCGCCCCGCGACGCGCGGGCGCGGCAGTCGCTGGACGAGATCGCCAGCGCCGGGATCTCCATCAGCGTGACGGTGCCGGCCGGCATGCCGGGGTCGACGAGCGGGTGGCCGGGGCGCGTGACGCCGACGAAGTGAGCCAGCCCGAGCAGCTCCTCGCTGCGGTGCCAGCTCGCGATCGACGCGAGCGCGTCGGCTCCGGTGATGAAGAACAG
>JAKOVT010000264.1 GCA_029781935.1 Actinomycetes bacterium
GCGCTACGTCCGCGTTGCAGGCGCGGGGACGTGCCCCTCGCTGCGGTTCGAAACCATAACCCATCGCCCCGGAACACTCCAAAGCGGGACGGCCCACGTGGCGTCGGCCATCATGTGCGGCGTGACCGAGCCGTGCGCGCACCTCGGCGGCATGCTCGCCACCGGGCTGGCCGACGTGACGAGCGATCTCGCCGCGCTCGACGCCGACGGCTGGTGGGCCGTCGTGCTGCCCTACGACGCGGAGCCGGTGCTCGCCCGCTTCGCGGACGTGCGTCCTGCGCCGCCGCCGGCAGGGACGTGGACCGGGCCCGCGCGGGACACCTGGACCAGCTCGATGACACGCAGGCAGTACGTCGACGGGGTGGAGTCCGTGCGGTCCCGGATCGCCGCGGGCGACGTGTACCAGGCCAACGTCTGCCGCGTCCTCACCGCACCCGTCCCCGATGCGACGGCCGCCGACGTCGCCGGCCTCGCGCACCTGCTGGCCGCCGGGAACCCCGCTCCGTACGCCGGCTTCGTCCGTCTGCCCGAGGGGTGCCACCCCGGCGTCCCCGACGGTGGGGTCGCCGTCGCGACCGCGTCCCCGGAGCTGTTCCTGAGCCGTGCCGGCGACGTCGTCGAGTCCGGCCCGATCAAGGGCACCGGACGCACCGAGGCCGACCTCACGCTCAAGGATTCCGCGGAGAACGTGATGATCGTCGACCTGGTGCGCAACGACCTCGGGGCGGTGTGCCGCACCGGCAGCGTGACCGTGCCGAGCCTGCTCGCGGTCGAGCAGCACCCGGGGCTGGTGCACCTGGTGTCGAGGGTCCGCGGCGAGCTCGAACCCGGCGCGGGCTGGCCGGAGCTCGTGGCGGCGACGTTCCCGCCGGGGTCGGTCACCGGTGCGCCGAAGTCGAGCGCCCTGCGCATCATCGACGAGATCGAGCTCGAGGCGCGCGGTCCCTACTGCGGCGCGGTCGGCTGGGTCGACGCGTCGGCCCGGACCGCCGAGCTCGCCGTGGCGATCCGGACGTTCTGGGTGCGCGGCGGCGAGGTGCGGTTCGGCACGGGTGCTGGCATCACGTGGGGCAGCGACGCCGAGCGCGAGTGGGACGAGACGCTGCTCAAGGCCGAGCGGCTGCTCACCGTGGCGTCGGGCGCCACCACGGGTCTGGAAGGCTGACGCCGTGACGAGGTACTGGGTCGACGACTCCCTGGTCGAGGCTGCGGACGCCCGGATCTCGGTGCTCGATCACGGGTTCACCGTGGGAGACGGCGTCTTCGAGACGATCCTGGTGCGCGACGGCGTCCCGTTCGCCCTCACCCGGCACCTGGCGCGGTTGCAGCGCTCGATGGCCGGCCTCGGCATCGACGGCCCGTCGAGCGAGCGTGTGCGCGACGCCGTCGAAGCCGTCGTGTCCGGCTCGGGCGTGGGCACCGCGTTCTCGCGGCTGCGGATCACGGTGACGTCGGGTGCCGGACCCTTCGGCAGCGACCGCGGCGACGCCGCGCCGACCCTCGTCGTCACGCTCGCCGAGGCCGCTGCGTGGCCGGCGACGACATCGCTGGCCACCGTCCCGTGGGCGCGCAACGAGCGCTCCGCGATCGCCGGGCTGAAGACGACGTCCTACGCCGAGAACGCGATCGCCCTGGCGGCGGCGAAGAGTCGGGGCGCGTCCGAGGCGGTGCTCGCCGACACGCGCGGTCGGCTCAGCGAGTGCACGGGGAGCAACGTCTTCGTCGTGATCGACGGTGTCGTGAGCACACCGTCGCTCGACACCGGATGCCTCGCCGGCGTCACGCGCGAGCTCGTCCTGGAGTGGGGCGGGGCGGTGGCCGAGATGCGCGAGGCGCTCCTGCCCTACGACGTCCTGAGGACCGCCGACGAGGTCTTCATCACCTCGTCGACGCGCGACGTGCACCCCGTGACGCGGATCGACGATCGCCCGCTCGAGGCAGGGCCGGTCACGCTCGCGCTGCGCGCGACGTTCGAGCAGGCGGCGAGGAGCGAGGTCGACCCGTGACCGGGCTGCTGCTCTTCCTCGGCGCGCTGCTGGTCTGGGTGCTGCTGTCGGAGCGGCTGCAGCGCTGGAGCATCACGGCAGCGATCGTCCTCACCGGCGCCGGCCTGTTCGCCGCGTGGCTGCCCGGGGACACCGGTGCTCGGATCGACGCGGAATGGGTGCGCGTCCTCATCGAGGCGACCTTGGCCGTCGTCCTGTTCGTCGACGCGTCCGCCATCGCGGTGCGCTGGTTCCAGGGCGAGTGGAGGTACCCCGCCCGGCTGCTCGGCATCGGGTTCCCGCTCACCTTCGTGCTCGGCACGGTCGTGGCGCTGGTGCTCTTCGGCGGTCTGAACCCCTGGGTGGCGGCCGTCATCGGCGCCGCGCTGGCGCCGACCGATGCCGCGCTGGGCCTGGCCATCATCGACAACGAGCGGATCCCGTTGAACTTCCGCCGGGTGATCAACGTCGAGAGCGGGCTCAACGACGGTCTGGCCACGCCGGTCGTCGCGTTCTGCATCGCGGGGGCGCTGGCCGACGTCGACCACTCGACCGGCCGGCCGGTGACATCGGCGCTGGTGCAGATCGGCATCGGCGTCGCCGCCGGTGTCGTGATCGGGGCGGGCACGGGATTCCTGACGCGTGTGGCGTCGAGCGCACGGCTGGCCGAGCCCCTGCTCGTGCCCGTCGTACCACTCGCGGTCGCGCTGGGCAGCTACGTCGCAACCGTCGGCCTGGGCGGGAACGGGTTCGTGGCGGCGTTCGTGAGCGGCGTGGCCTTCGGCGCGGCCAACGACGTCGAGCGCCACGCCGCCCGCGAGCACCGGCACGCCCCGCTGTCCGACCGCGAGCTGCTCACCTTCACCCGGCGGACCGCGCAGCTGATGGCGCTGGCGGTGTGGTTCGTCTTCGGAGCGTCCGTGCTCTCGCGCATCGACCTGCAGACCGTCCCGCGCGTGCTGCTCTACGCCGTGCTCTCGCTGACCGTGCTGCGGATGCTGCCGGTCGCGCTGGCCGCCCTCGGCCTCAAGCTCCCGTGGGACACGGTGCTGCTGGCCGGCTGGCTGGGGCCGCGCGGCCTGGCCTCGATCATCTTCGCCCTGCTGGCCGCCGAGGAGATCGGCGGTCCCGACGGCGACTTCGTGCTCGAGGTGGTGGCGGTGACCGTGGCCCTGTCGGTCGTGGCGCACGGGATCACCGCCGGTCCGCTCGCCGACTGGTATGCCGCCCGCCACCCCGCGTCCGACGCCAGCCCGGCGGTGCGTGATGACGAGACGATCTAGCGTTCCCTGATCACCGGTCGACGGTGGGTCGAGGGGCGGGGCCCACGTGTGAGGGCGGGGTCTACGTGAGGGCGCGGTCGATACGT
This sequence comes from Actinomycetes bacterium, assembly GCA_029781935.1. GTDB lineage: Bacteria > Actinomycetota > Actinomycetes > S36-B12 > CAIYMF01 > Longivirga. The sequence goes on from JAKOVT010000264.1 coordinate 3,355, forward strand.
TCGGCGAGCAGCTCCAGCGCGCCGTCGACGCCGTCGGAGGCGTCGACCAGCAGCCCGTCGACGACGAACACGGGTGAGCCGGCCGCACCGAGCGCGCGGCCGGCCTCGGCGTCGTGGTGGACCGTGTCGGCGTGCCGGCCGTCGAAGAGGGCCTCCGCGACGGCGTCGGCGTCGAGCCCGAGGTCGGCGGCGAGCTCGACGTAGTCCGCCGGCCCCTCGACGTCGTCGAGCAGCATCAGGGCCGCCGCGGCGTACTCGTCGCCCCTGCCCTGCTGCTCCGCCTCGACCGTGCACTGCGCGGCCGCAACGGCCCACACGTGCATCGTGAGCGGAAGGTGGTGCAGCCGGACGACGAGTCTGTCGTCGAACCGCTCGCGCAGGGCCTCCAGCACGTCGAGGGCGTCGCGGCAGTCGGGGCAGGCGAGGTCTGCCCACCACTCGAGGACGACGGCTCCGTCTGCACTGCGACGGGGCTCGGGGGCGTCGACCTCGTGGGTGGTCATGCTCATGCCCGGCATCCTGCCAGCGCCCCGCCCGACGTCGCGGGCTGGCACGATCCGGGGATGACCGAGACGCATCCCGCCGTGACCTACGCGACCTACCTGCGCGTGCCCGAGCTGCTGGACCTGCAGCACCCGCGGACCGGATCGGACGGCCGGATCGCCGAGCACGACGAGCTGCTGTTCATCACCATCCACCAGGTCTACGAGCTGTGGTTCCAGCAGCTGCTGCACGAACTGCGCGGCGACGCGCGCGAGCCGGGCGCGGGCGGGGTGCAGGGTGCCCTGGCTGCCGGCGAGCCCTACGCCGTCCTCGGGCTGCTGGGCCGGGTGCGCACCATCCTCAAGACGCTCGTGGCGCAGGTGGATGTGCTCGAGACGATGACACCGGTGGAGTTCTCGTCGTTCCGATCGCGGCTGGAGTCGGCGAGCGGGTTCCAGTCGGCGCAGTTCCGCGAGCTGGAGGCCGTGCTCGGCCGGCGCGACGACCGGTTGGTGCCCGCGTCGATGCGGGGCGATGCGGCGTGGGACCGCGTGGCGGCCGCGGCGTCGCGCCCGTCCGTGTGGGCGTCGTACGCCGCATTCCTCGCGCGGCGCGGTCACGCCGTGCCCAGCGAGATCCTCGAGGCCGATCCGGCGCTCGCGGTGCCGTCGTCGGAACCGATGGTCGAGGTCATCGTGTCCGTCTACCGCGACGACGAGGCGGCGACGCTCGTCGCGGAGCGGATGCTCGACGTCGACGAAGGGCTGCAGGAATGGCGGTACCGCCACGTGAAGATGGTCGAGCGCACCATCGGGACCAAGCAGGGGACGGGCGGCTCCAGCGGTGCGGCGTACCTCGCCTCGACCCTGTTCCGACCGGTGTTCCCCGACCTGTGGTCCGCGCGGTCGCGGCTCTGAGCGGGACGGTCAGCGCATCGGCGCGTCGCCGAGCAGCTCGGCGAGGGCGGCGTCGATGTCGAGGTGCTCGCTCTCGTGCCCCATCTCGACCAGCTCGTAGGACTCGTCGAGGAACACCCGCAGGGCACCCGCGTCGAGCTGCAGCAGCGCACTCCCGGCGGGGCTGGCGAGTGCGAGGCACACGACGGCGCGGCCGTTCTCGACGGCTGGCCACACGGTGACGTCGCCCTCGCCGGCCGGCTCGATGAGCCCGTCGTCGAGCAGGTCCCGGCCGAAGACCCACGTGACGTCGCCGTCGGCGGTGCGGAACACGGCGGTGACGGCGTAGGGGTTCTCCGGGGAGTACAGGAGGGTCGACGGCACGCGCAGGGTCCGGTCGTCCTCCATCACGAGCGTGAGGTCGAGGTCGGCGCTGACGAACGGCATGGTCCCCTCCGGGGCGAGTGTCTGTGGTGCCGGTGTGCTTCCCCATGGAGGGTTCCCGCACGCCTGCCGCGGCGTGTGAACCGGCGCACAGTGGACGACGAGCGGCCCCCCGCGGAGGTTCCGGGGCGATTCGGTCGGTCGGTCACGCTTTGGTAGAGTCCCGGCTCGCTAGGGCGTTTGGCGCAGTGGTAGCGCGCTTCGTTCACACCGAAGAGGTCACTGGTTCGAACCCAGTAACGCCCACGACAGAGATCCCTTGCAGCGCAAGGGATCTCGTCATGTCTGGACCCTGACGTGCCACTGTTCGTGCCACAGGAGTCGTCCGACACGCCGTCTGCGCCTATAAGCACATCAGTTCGGACACATGCGCTAACTTGGGCCTCACAACAGAACAGCATCCGAGCCGCGTGACCCGACACGGGACGCGCGCGAGCTAGCTCTCAGGACGCGATCGACGACCCGACACGGGGACGTCCGCCGAGGGAGCGAACGGCAATCCGACATGGGCCGCCGAGCCGACTGACGACCTCGCCCGAGGTGTTCAGCGCTCGGCGTTCGCATTTCCGAGAGGAAATCGAGGCCCATGTCCCGCACCCGCAACTACGCGACGATCGCCCAGGCCGCGGCTGAGTACCCCGTCTCCCGCGACACGATCCGCCGGCGCATCGCCGACGGCACGATCACCGGCTACCGGTTCGGCCCGCGCAAGCTCCTCGTCGACCTCGACGAGCTCGAGGCTGCGCTGCGCCCCGTGCCCACCCGGGCGGCCGGCTGATGACCGCGCCTCCGCACACCGAGCATGAGGAAGGCCGCCCGGTCCACCAGGCGGCCTCCGCATCGAGCACGATCCTCGGGACCACTGTACGCCGCGGCTCGGACAGTCGGCTGGACCTCGTCCACGTCGAGGGTGTCGTCGGCGAAGTCTGCGCCGAGTGCGCCGGCCGTCTCGGCAAGCCCAAGCCAGGCCGCACGATGTGCCCGCAGTGCCACCTCGACCACCTCGCCGCCCTCCGTCGGCGTCGGGAGCTGGAGTGGCGACTGCCGCCGCTCACGGACCT
>JAKOVT010000278.1 GCA_029781935.1 Actinomycetes bacterium
CTGCGGCCGTACACCGTCGAGAACCGCTGGCCGTACGCCGTCACGTTCTTCAGCGGGTAGCGCTGGCCGCCGCGCGGGTCGCCGATCCACACCGCGGTGGCGTACTGCCGTGTGAACCCGCTGAACCACGTCGCCGCGGAGTCGTTGGTGGTTCCGGTCTTACCGGCCGCGGGACGCGACCCGAGCGACAGCCCGGCGCCCGTGCCGCTCGGGCCGAACACACCGCGCATCACGTCGGTGACCGCCGCGGCGACGTACGGCGTCAGCACCCGCCGGCACGCCGGATCCGGCACGGGCAGCCGGGCCCCGTGCCGGTCGGTCATCGACGTGATCGCGACCGGGCGGCACGCGATACCGCCGCTCGCGAAGGTCGCGTAGACCGACGCCATCTCCACCGGTGACACCTCGTAGGAGCCGAGCGTCAGCGACGCGTCCCGCGCCGTGATCGCGCGCTTGCCCTTGCGCGGCAGGCTGGTGATGCCGAGGCGTCCGGCCATGTCGGCGACGTTCATCACGCCGTACCGCTCCTCGAGCTGGATGTACCAGGTGTTCACCGAGCGCGCGGTCGCCTGGTAGGCGTCGAGCCGTCCGTTGTTGCGGTTGTTGTCGTTGTGGAAGCCGCCCTTGGGGTAGTTCATGGCCACGGGCTTGTACCCGTCGGGCGTGTCGAAGCGGGTGCGCAGGTCGAAGCCGCGCTCGAGCGCCGTCGCGAGCGTGATCGGCTTGAAGTTCGACCCCGGCTGGTACGACGGCAGCACCGGCAGCACGAGCTGGGTCTGCCCCTTCGTGGCGTCGCGACCCCACCGCCGGTTGGTCGCGATCGCGACGACCTCGCCGGTGCCGGGGCGCACCACCGCGATGCCCGCGGCGACGCGGTTCGTGGGCTTGAGGGCCTGGTCCGCCGCGGCCTGCGCCGCCGCCATCGCCGCGCGGCTCAGCGGGGTGCGGATGGTGAGCCCGCCGCGGTAGAGCAGCTCGGCGCGCGCCTCGGGGGTGGGCCCGAAAGCCTTGTCGTTGCTGATGATCGAGACGACCCACTGGCAGTAGTAGGGGTACGTCGAGACCGCGCACCCCTGCTTGGGGTCGGTCAGCTTGAGCGTCACCTTCGTCGCCACCGCCTCGTCGTGCTCGGCCGGGGTGATGCGACCGGTGGCCAGCATGCGGGCCAGCACGACGTCGCGCCGCACCTTCGACGGGCCCGGGTTGTCGACCGGGTTGTAGTTCGTCGGCGACTTGAGGATGCCGATGAGCATCGCCGCCTGGGCGATCGACAGGCGCGAGGCCGGGACGTCGAAGTAGTGCAGGGCGGCCGCGCCGATGCCGTAGGCGCCGTCGCCGAAGTTCACCGTGTTGAGGTAGCGCTCGAGGATCTGGTCCTTGGTGAGCACCTTCTCCGCGGCCACGGCGAGGCGGAGCTCCTTGATCTTGCGCACGAGCGACGCCTCGGTCACCGCGGCCGCCTCGTCGGTGGTCTTCGCCTCGGCGAGCAGCAGGTTCTTCACGTACTGCTGGGTGATGCCCGACCCGCCCTGACGTGTGCCCGACGACGTGCGCAGCACGGCGCGCGCGAGTCCGGTGAGGTCGATCGCGCCGTGCTCGTAGTAGCGGTCGTCCTCGGTGGCGAGCAGGGCGTCGACCGCGTGCGGCGAGACCTGCGCCAGTGCGAGCGGGACGCGGTTCTGGCCGTAGAAGTAGGCGAACGCGCGGCCGTCGGCGTCGGTGAGCACCGACCGCTGCGGCAGCTCGGCCTGCAGCGGCAGCTGCGAGGGCAGGTCCTCCCACGCGTACACGGCCTGACGAGCGGCGTACGACGGCGGCAGCACGGCAGGGGCCGCGAGTGCCGCCACGACGGCTCCGGCCACCGCGGACATGAGCAGGAAGCGCGGGAGGCGCGACAGCCGTCGGGCCCGGCCGCTGGACGGAGCCGGCACCGCGGACGGCAGACCACCGGGGAACAGGTCGTCGAGACCTGCTCCTCCGCCGTCGCTCGCGTGTCGCGGGCTCACTCGTGACCTGCTTCCGTCGGACCTTCCGTCACCATGATGGAGGGCAGGCCGGGAACGCCTGCCGAGGCGGAGCCGTCGGAGTGTTGACGGATCCACGACGACGAGGGGGCGAGCACCGGTGGGACGCCACGCGGCACCGCCTCCGTCCCGATCGTCCTCGCGGGCGCGCAGCAACCCCGGACGGACGACGAGCACGGCCACCGCGGGGTTCCTGGTGGCCGGAGCGGGTGCCGCCCTGGCCGTGGCCACCCTCGTCGGGATCGCGGCCGCGGGCATCGACCTCGCTCCGCGCCCGCCGGCCGCCGCGGCAGCGAGCCCGACCCCGGCGCCGACCGTCCCCCGCGTGGCGCTCTCGGCCAGCCCCGCCCAGGCGGCCGTGCTCGCGACCCTCGGGCCGGCACCGGCCGCCGGATGGGTGACGGCCAGCGGCCTGTCCTGGACCGGCGGAACGCCGTTCGACGCGACGTGCGGTCGCCCCGCCGCCGACGCCGCGCTCTCGGGCACCCGGATCTACGGCGTCGGCAAGCGGCAGCTGGTCGCCACGGTGTCGGCGTACTCGGCCGGCACCGGCGCGGTCGCCTTCGACCAGTGGGCGCAGCTGCTCGGCCGGTGCGCCGGGCCGGTCTCGCGCACGGCGACGAGCATCGGTGCGGCGGGCTCGGGCGCCCGCACGGCCGCCGCCGCGTCGGCGGCCGACGCGTTCGTCGCGTGGATCCGGGCTACCGACGGCCGCCCCGCGGCGTCGGCCCTGTTCTGGCGGCGCGGCGACATGATCGCGGTCCTCGCCACACCCTCGGCCTCGCCCGACGGGCTCGCGTCGGCGGCGATCTCGCTCGACCGCGTCCTGGTCGGCGCGCTGGCCGGCCGCTGCGCCGACGTGTCCTCCACGGTCGCCGACGCGGCTCGCACCCCGTGGGTCGCGGGCGACGGCTTCACCGGCCTGACGGCCCCGATCACGGTGACCGTCGCGCCGTCGCCGATCCCGTCGCCGCCGCCCGGGGTGGCGGCCGTCGCCCCGACCTGGACGCCGTCGCCGCTGCCCTCGCCGTCGTTCCCGGTGCGTCCGGCAGACCCCTTGTGGCCCACGGACCTGCCCACGCCCGTCGTCTCGCCCACGGCCCCGCTCGCACCGGCGCCGGCGCCCACGCTGTCGATCGTGCCGTCGCGCGAGCCCGACCCGACCGGGCCCGGGTGCGGCTGGGCGTTCACCGGCCAGGTCGAGCCGCCCTTCGACGCCGCCCGGGAGCAGGCGCTGGCCGACGCGAGGATCGCGCAGGCGCAGGACGACCTCGCCGGCCAGCAGGCGCTGTACGTCGCCGACGTCGTGACCTACTGGCAGCAGGTGCCGGTCTACGACGCCGAGGCGTCGGCGTTCGCGGCGTACGTCGCCCAGGTGCGCACCGTCGCGGAGGCGTGGGACCGGATCCAGCAGGAGCGCGACGACTACGACCGGGCGCTCGCCGACTACAACGCCACGCTGCAGACGCGCACCGTCCTGCTGCAGCAGCAGGAGCAGGCGCAGGCGGCGTACGACGCGGCGGTGGCGGCCTGCGCGACCGCGAGCCCGACGCCGGCCCCCACCGACGCCACCCCGACCCCCACAGCGCCGACCGCCACCCCGTCCCCCACGCCGACGGTGGGCGGCTGCCCGCCGCCCCGGCCGCCGATCCTCGACGCGCCCGTCCCGACCCTCCCGCCGATGCCGTCGCCGCCGCCCGACCCGCGGCCGAGCTGACTCGCGGGCTGGGCTTGGTCGCCGGCCCCCGGGTCGACCGGCTGACGGCGGGGCGCGGGCGGTAGCCTCGCTGCGATCCCGAGCCTGATGGAGGGGCTGTGCTGCTGTCGGACCGCGACATCCGAGCCGAGCTGGCCGAGGGCCGTGTGGTGCTCGAGCCGTTCGACGAGGCGATGATCCAGCCCTCGAGCGTCGACGTCCGCATGGACAAGTTCTTCCGGGTCTTCGAGAACCATCGCTACCCGCACATCGACCCGGCCGAGGAGCAGCCCGAGCTCACCCGCGAGGTCCAGCCGCAGGCGGGCGAGCCGTTCATCCTGCACCCGGGCGAGTTCGTGCTTGCCTCCACGTACGAGGTCATCACGCTGCCCGACGACATCGCGGGGCGGCTCGAGGGCAAGTCGTCGCTCGGGCGCCTCGGGCTGCTCACCCACTCGACCGCCGGCTTCATCGACCCCGGATTCAGCGGCCACGTGACGCTCGAGCTGTCGAACGTCGCGACCCTGCCGATCAAGCTGTGGCCGGGGATGAAGATCGGCCAGCTGTGCCTGTTCCGGCTCTCCTCGGCGGCCGAGCACCCGTACGGCTCGTCGCAGTACGGCTCGCGCTACCAGGGCCAGCGCGGCCCGACGCCGAGCAAGAGCCACCTCAACTTCCACCGCACCGAGATCTGACGCAGCTCGCGGCGTAGTTCCCGAAACATGATCATGTTTCAGGAGCCACCGGACGACGCTGTCCACGGACGACGCTCCAGGCCTCGATGCCCGTGACCCGTTCGTCCGGGATCGTGGTCGACGGCGCGGTGCGCGGCGTACCAGGATCCGGGCATGGCCTCTCACCTGCACACGATCACGTTCGACGCGCTCGACGCCTACGCGCAGGCGCTGTGGTGGTCGGAGGTGCTCGCCGTCCCGATGTCGGACGACGACCACCCCGGCGACCCCGAGGCGCTGCTGCGCACGCACCACGGCGACGTGCTGTTCGTCGAGGTCCCCGAACCCAAGCAGGTGAAGAACCGGACGCACCTCGACCTGCAGCCCAGCGACCGCAGCCGCGACGAGGAGGTCGCGCGGGTCCTCGAGCTCGGCGCGACCCTCGTCGACGACCAGCGCAACGCGGACGGCACCGGCTGGGTCGTGCTCGCCGACCCGGAGGGCAACGAGTTCTGCATCCTGCGCAGCGCTGCGGAGCGCGCGGCGACGGTCTAGCCCGGTCGCGCGGGCTCCCGACGAGGGGCGCTCAGCGTCCTCACAGGTCCTTGCCGGGCGGCAGCCAGGGTCGCGGCATACCAAGCACGGGTGAAGCGCTGGGTCTCCGTCGTGGTCGTCGTGGTCGTCGCCGTCGTCGCCGCGTTCTGGTGGTTCACCCACCGGTCGTCGGCCACGGCGGCGACGCAGTACCTGACGAGCACGGTCAAGCAGGGCGACGTCACCTCGACGATCGCCGCCACCGGGAGCGTCGGTGCCGCCAGCACGTACTCGCTCGCCTTCGGCAGCACGACCGAGACCACCTCGACCTCCACGTCGTCGGGCTCGTCGGGCAGCAGCGGATCGTCGGGCAACGGCGGCTCGGGCTCGTCCAGCGGGGACACGGTCGCCTCCGTCAGCGTCGCCGTCGGGCAGCACGTCAGGGCCGGCACGGTTCTCGCGACCCTGGACGCCTCCGGGTCCGACGCGGCGGTCGCCGCAGCGACGGCAGCCGTCACGTCGGCGCAGGCCCAGGTGGTCGCCGCTCAGAGCAACCTCAGGTCGACGCAGTCCAAGATCGCGTCGCAGACGTCCACGTCCGCGCTCGTCGCCAGTGCCCAGGCCCAGCTCGCGGCCGACCAGGCGCAGCTCGTCGTCGACCAGCAGCGCCTCGCCTCGGCGAAGGCCAAGCTCGCCGCCGACCAGGCTGCGGTACCGCCGGTCGCGGCGGCGGTGATCGCGGCCGACGAGCTGGCCGTCGCGCAGGCCCAGCAGTCGGTGGCGCGCGACCAGGTGTCGATCTCCAACGACGAGGCGGCGCTCGCGTCGGCCAAGAACGGGTCCGCGACGGCTGCCAGCAACCAGGCGCAGCTCGCTCAGGCGCGCGCCTCCGTGACCCAGGCGGAGAACCAGGTGCTGTCCGCCAAGGCCAGCCTGGCGACAGCCCGGACGTCGGCCTCGGCGACGTCCATCACCGCGCCGGTCGACGGTGTGGTGACGGCGGTGAACCTCACCGTGGGGCAGTCGCCCCCGTCCGGCGCGGCGATCGTCGAGCGGTCCGACGCGCTGACCGTCGTGGTCGACGTCGCGGAGCAGGACGTCGCGACGCTCAAGGTCGGCCAGATCGCCCAGGTCACGATCTCCGCCGTCTCCGCGACCGTTCCGGCGACGATCACGACGCTTCCGACCCAGGCCAACAGCTCGAGCAGCGGCAGCGGCGCGGTCACGTTCCCGCTCAGCCTGCAGCTGTCCACCGATCCGGAGGGCGTGCTGCCGGGGATGACGGCCTCGGTGGCGATCGTCACCGCCACAGCGAAGAACGTGCTGTACGTCCCCACGACGGCGATCCAGGGCACGAGCCCGAACACGGACGTGCAGGTGATGGTCGACGGGCAGCCGCAGGCGACGCCGGTGAGCATCGGGCTGTCGACGAACTCGTCGACCGAGATCATCAGCGGAGTCCAGGCCGGACAGGTCGTGGTCACCGGGGTCGTGAACCCGGTGGCGTCGACGGGAACCACGGGTGGTGTCGGGGGGCTGTCGGGTCGCGGCGGTCTCGGGGGCGGCGGCGGCGGATTCGTGGGACCCCGCAATGGCGGCTGACCCGTCGGCTCAGGCACAGCCGGCGCTTCTCGAGGGTCGCGGGCTGACGCGGACCTACCCCATGGGCGACTCCGTCGTGTCGGCCCTGCGCGGCGTCGACTTCCGCATCGAGATGGGCGAGAACGTCGCCATCATCGGGCCGTCGGGGTCCGGCAAGTCCACGTTGCTGCACATCCTGGGCCTCCTCGACCGACCGACGTCGGGCGAGTACCTGTTCGCCGGCGTCGACACGGACACCCTCGACGACGACCGGCTCGCCGTCCTCCGCAACCGGGCGATCGGCTTCGTGTTCCAGAGCTTCAACCTCGTCTCGGGAGAGTCGGCCCTGGAGAACGTCGCGTCGCCCTTGGTGTACGCCGGGGTCAAGCGCAAGGAGCGGATCGAGCGGGCTGCCGACGCCCTCGGTCGGGTCGGCCTGCAGGACCGCATGCACCACGACCCGTCGCAGCTGTCCGGCGGACAGCGGCAGCGCGTGGCCATCGCCCGGGCGATCGTCACGCGACCCGCTCTCGTGCTGGCCGACGAGCCGACGGGCAACCTCGACTCGCACTCGAGCGGGGAGGTCTTCGAGCTGCTGCAGCAGCTGCACTCGGAGGGCCTGACGCTCGTCACGATCACGCACGACCCGCGCATCGCGGAGCGAGCCGCTCGCGTCGTGAGCGTGGAGGACGGCGTCATCGCGGCCGGTGCCGCGTCCGTGCCGGTCGACGACTCGGTGTTCGCGCCCGATGCCCTCGCCCCGGGTGCGCTGGACGCGCTGGGTCTCGGCGAGGGGGCCGACCGATGAGCGTCGTCGAAGCGCTGCGGCTCGCGATGCGCAGGCTGCGCACCAACCTGCTCCGCACCGCGCTGACCACCCTCGGCGTCATCATCGGCGTGGCCTCGCTCGTGGCGCTCATCGGCGTCGGCGAGGG
>JAKOVT010000302.1 GCA_029781935.1 Actinomycetes bacterium
CCAGGGCCGCTACGTCTCCGGCCGCAAGCTCGAGCCCGCGCCCGACCTGCTCATCGGCGCGGTCGAGAACCCGTTCGCTCCCCCGCACCACTACCGCGTGGAGCGGGCGCGACTGAAGTCCGACGCCGGGGCGCGGTTCCTGCAGCTCCAGATCGGCTACGAGCCCGATCGCCTCGCCGCGTTCGTCGCGGGCTGCGTCGAGAACGGCACGGCGGCGCGCACGGCCCTCCTGCCGAGCATCTGCCTGACGAAGTCGGCCAAGGCGCTCGAGTTCATGCACGACAAGGTGCCCGGGATCGTCGTGCCCGAGGCGCTGCGCCGTCGGGTCGCGCTCGCCGCGGACGTCGCCGAGGAGAGCTACCAGCTCTCGCTCGAGCTCGCGCAGGCCTTCCTCGGCACGCCGGGCGTGGCCGGCATCCACATCACCGACTTCCGCCACGACGGTTCGCTCGGGCGGCTCGTCACCGACCTCGGACTCTCCGGCAGCGCCTCCGCCGCCTGAGCCACCACTCCCCAGGAGAACACCAGATGCACACCGTCGTCCGTTCGGCCACGCGCGAGCTGATCATCGGCTCGGACCAGCCGTTCTGCATCATCGGCGAACGGATCAACCCGACCGGCCGGAAGAAGTTCCAGGAGGAGCTGCGCGCCGGCGACCTGTCGTCCGTCGAGATCGACGTCAAGGCCCAGATCGAGGGCGGCGCGATGATGCTCGACGTCAACATGGGCGCCCCGCTCGTCGACGAGGCCGACCTGCTGGCCAAGGCCGTGAAGCTCGTGCAGAGCCTCACCGACGTCCCGCTGTGCATCGACTCCTCGGTCGTCGAGGCGCTCGAGGCCGGCCTCGGCGCCTACGAGGGCAAGGCCCTCGTCAACTCGATCACCGCCGAGGACGACCGGATGGAGGCGATCCTCCCGCTGGTGAAGAAGTACGGCGCGGCCGTCGTCGCGCTCCCCAACGACCACGACGAGATCCCCGACGACCCGTACAAGCGCCTGGAGCTCGTCGACAAGATCGTCGAGGTCGCGACGAAGGAGTACGGCATCCCGCTCGAGGACATCGTCATCGACCCGCTCGCGATGCCGATCGGCGCCGACTCCACGCTCGTGGTGAAGACACTCCAGACGATCCGGCTGATCAAGGAGAAGTACGACCTCAACACCACGCTCGGCGCGTCCAACGTGTCGTTCGGCATGCCCGACCGCCACACGATCAACGCCGTGTTCCTCCCCATGGCGATCGCCAGCGGGCTCACGAGCGCGATCATGGACTCGCGCACCGAGAGCATCGTGCGCGCGGTGAAGGGCGCCGACCTCATGGCCGGCAACGACGAGTGGGGCATGAACTGGATCGCGGCGCACCGTGCGCGCGAGGCGGCCGCCGGCTCGTGACCCAGACCGACCACGACGAGCACGCGGCTCCGGACGAGCCGCGGCGCGTCACCCTGTCGTTCACCCCCTCGGGCAAGTCCGTCCGGGTTCCCGCGGGCGTCACGGTGTTCGACGCCGCGAGCTGGAACGGCATCGCGATCGACAGCACCTGCGGCGGTCACGGCACCTGCAAGAAGTGCAAGGTGCGCGTGCTCTCGGGCGAGGTCTCGGCGCAGAAGCTCGACTTCCGTGCGCTGACCCCCGAGCAGGTGAAGGACGGCTGGCGCCTCGCGTGCCTCGCCCCGGCCAACGACGACCTCGAGGTCGAGGTGCCGCCGTTGACCACGCGGCCGAAGGCGGCCACCGTCGGCGTCGGCCGCCAGGTGATCCTGCGGCCCGCGATCCAGAAGCGCTACGTGGAGCTCGATGATCCGTCGCTGGCGGACCAGCGCACCGACCTCGAACGGCTGCGCGACGCCGTCGACGACCTCGAGCTCACCGTCGAGCCGCGGGTGCTGGCCACCGTCGGGCGCACGCTGCGCGAGAGCGACTGGAAGGTGACGGCGGTCGTCGTCGACGACGCCCTGGTCGGCGTCGAGCCGGGGGACACGACGGGCACCGCGTACGCCGTCGCCGTCGACCTCGGCACGACCACGGTCGTCGCCACGCTGATGGACGTGAAGACCGGCACGCCGGCGGCGGTGCGGTCGATGCTCAACAAGCAGCAGCCGTTCGGCGCCGACGTCATCAGCCGCATCAGCGCCACCATGCTCGACCCCGAGGGTCTCCCCCGGCTGCAGGACCTCGCGCAGGCCACGATCGCCGAGCTGGTCGCGGAGGTGTGCGAGGAGGCGGGCGTGGCGCCCACCTCGGTCTACGAGGTCGCGATCGCCGGCAACGCCACCATGATCCAGCTGCTGCTCGGCATCGACCCCGAGCCGCTCGGCGTCGCTCCCTTCATCCTGGCCAGCCGGAGCTACCCCGGGCTGATGGCCAGGGACATCGGGCTCGCGATCCACCCCTTCGCTCGGGCCGTCGTCCTGCCTGCGCTCGGCGCCTACGTCGGCGGCGACATCGTCGCGGGAGCCCTGGCGTCGGGCATGGACCGCGACAAGCGGCTGCGCCTGTTCATCGACGTCGGCACCAACTGCGAGATCGTCATCGGCGACGGCGAGCGGCTCATGGCCACCGCCGCTCCCGCCGGTCCGGCGTTCGAGGCGGCCTCCATCCGCAACGGAATGCGGGCCGCGCCCGGAGCGATCGAGACGGTGTCGATCCACGACGACGGCATGAAGATCGGCGTCATCGGTGACGTGAAGCCGGTGGGTCTGTGCGGCTCGGGTCTGGTCGACGCCGTCTCGGAGCTCGTGCGCGTCGGCGTCATCGACTCCTCCGGGCGCTTCGCGCCCGACGACGAGGTCAAGGAGAGGCGCCCCGACCTCGCCGAGCGGCTCGTGGACCGGGCCGGCGAGCGCCACTTCCTGCTCGCGACCGCCGACGAGAGCGGCGGCGACGAGGTCGTCCTCACCCAGCGCGACGTGCGCGAGCTGCAGTTCGCCAAGGCCGCGATCTCCACCGGCTGGCGGCTGCTGCTCGAGGCCTTCGGTGCGCAGGAGGCCGACGTGCAGCAGGTGCTGCTCGCGGGATCGTTCGGCACCTACCTGTCGCCGTCGTCGGCGGTGCGCATCGGCCTGGT
>JAKOVT010000318.1 GCA_029781935.1 Actinomycetes bacterium
CGACCCGCAGGCCCTGCGCCCGGGCGGCATCGAGCGAGGTGCGGGCCAGCGCCCCGCCGATGCCGCGGCCCTCGAAGGTGGGCTCCACCTCGGTGTGCACGAACGTGATCACCTCGCCGTCCCGGCGGTAGACCGCGACACCCGCGAGGGCGCCGTCGACGCGCGCCTCCCATCGGCGGTGCTCGGGCGAGTCGGTGACGAGGACGTCCTGCGCTGCGCTCATGGCTCCACCCTGCGCCACGCGGGGCCGACCCGCCAGGCCGCGTGCTCGTGCGGACGGCGGGACTCGAACCCGCACGCTCGTGAGAGCACAGGGACCTAAACCCTGGGTGTCTGCCAGTTCCACCACGTCCGCGTGACGCGGTCAGCGTAGGCGCTCGCCTCAGCCGGGCACCGGTCGCCCGGTCACCCGGTGACGCCCGACCATGAGCACCACCGCGGCCACCAGGCCCAGCACGCCCGACACCAGCAGCGGTACGACGCCCTGCCCCGGGCCGAGGGTCCAGGTCAGGCCGGCCCAGAGGCCGGCGAGGAAGACCGCACCGTTGCTGAGCGACTGGAAGACGCCCTGGGCGCGGCCGCGGTGCTCGTCGGGCACGAGCGTGGAGATCCAGGCCTTGCCGACGCCGTCGGTGAACGCTGGGAACAGCCCGTAGACACCGAGCAGCACGAACACCCAACCGCTGTGGCCGACGACCGCGAGCCCGGCGTAGGCCGCCGCGAACGCCGCGAGGCCGACGCCGTACACGAGCGGGCGGGGCAGCCGGTCCGACCACGCGCCCGCGGGGTAGGAGCCGAGCGTGTAGACGACGTTGTAGACGACGTAGGCCAGCACGACCTGCGTCGTGGAGAACCCGAGCTCGGACACCCGCAGCAGCAGCAGGGCGTCCGGGAAGTTGACGACGGCGATGCCGACGAGCACGAGGCAGACGCGCCAGAACTCGCGCGGCAGCGGGCTGCGCGCCACCGCCGGCGTCGGCGCTCCGTCCGAGGACGCCTGCGTCGTGGCACGGCGACGCTCGACGACGAGCAGCGTCAGCAGGGTCGACAGCACGGCGGGCACGACGGCCCACCACATCGCCGCGCGCACGTTCCCGTCGAGGGCAGCGAGGGCTGCGAGCGCGAGCAGCGGCCCGACGATCGCGCCGGCGGAGTCGCCCATCCGGTGGAACCCGAAGGCGCGACCGAAGTCCGACGGCGAGGTCGAGGAGGCGATGAGCGCATCGCGGGGCGCCGCGCGCACGCCCTTGCCGAGCCGGTCCACCACGCGTCCGACGAGGACCATCGGCCAGACGTAGGACGCGGCGACGATCACCTTGCCGAGCGCTGCCATGCCGTAGCCGGTCGTCACGAACGGCGTGCGCCGCCGTCCATCCGACCACCGCCCGGCGACGTACTTGGAGACCCCGGCCGCGGCCTCGGCGCAGCCCTCGACGACGCCGAGCACCACGGGCGGCGCGGCGAGCACCCCGGTGAGGAAGAGGGGCAGGAGCGGGTAGAGCAGCTCGCTGGCGGCGTCCTGGGTGAGCGAGACCGCGGTGAGGACCACCAGGTTCCGGGTCAGCCACGCGCGTCGCACCCGGGCAGCCTGCCACGCTGGGGGGAATGCGTCGGCACCGTTCGGCATTGATACCCCGGGGGGTATAGGATGTGCGTGCACGACGGACGCAGGAGGTCAGCGGGATGAAGCGCATCGTGGTGGTCGGCGGGGTCGCCGGCGGGATGTCGGCGGCGGCGCGGCTGCGCCGGCTCGACGAGAGCGCGAGCATCGTCGTGCTCGAGAAGGGCGGCGACGTCTCCTTCGCGAACTGCGGCCTGCCCTACCACGTGGGCGACGAGATCGTGCAGCGCTCCAAGCTGCTGCTGCACACGCCCGAGACGCTGAAGTCGTCGCTCGACCTCGACGTGCGGACGCACCACGAGGTGCTCTCCATCGATCGCGGGGCCCGCACCGTCGAGGTCCGCGACCACAGCCGTGCCCGCACGTACACCGAGCCCTACGACGCCCTCGTGCTGGCCACCGGCGCCGAGCCGGTGGTGCCGCCGCTGCCCGGCGTCGACCGTCCGGAGGTGCGCACGCTGCGCACCGTGCCCGACGCGGACGCGCTGCGCTCGATGCTCGACGAGGGCGCCTCGCGCGCGGTCGTGATCGGCGCTGGCTTCATCGGTCTCGAGACCGTCGAGGCGTTCCGCCACCGCGGCCTCGACGTCGCCCTGGTCGAGCTGGCACCCCAGGTGCTGCCCGCCATCGACGCCGAGATGGCCAAGCTCGTCGAGGACGAGCTGCGCGCCCACGCGGTCGACGTCCGGACCGGCGTCGGGCTCGCGGCGATCGAGGACACGGCCACCTCGCACGCGGTCGACGTCGTGCTCTCCGACGGCTCGCGCCTTCCGGCCGACATCGTGCTGCTCGGTGTCGGCGTCCGACCCGCCACGCGGCTGGCCCGCGAGGCCGGCCTCGAGCTCTCGCCCGCCGGAGCGGTCGTCGTGACGCCGCAGCAGCTCACCAGCGACCCCCGCATCTGGGCCGTGGGAGACGCGATCCAGGTTCACGACTTCGTCACCGGCGCACCCGGAGTGGTGCCGCTCGCCGGCCCGGCGAACCGCCAGGGCCGCGTCGCGGCCGACGCGATCATGGGGCGCGAGAACGCGTCCCGCCCGGTCATGGGCACCGCGATCGTGCGCGTCTTCGGCCTCACCGCCGCGGTCACCGGTCCGACGTCTCGGCGGCTGACGGCGGCCGGGGTCGAGCACCACGTCGTGCACCTGCAGCCCAACGACCACGCCAGCTACTACCCCGGCGCGGAGAAGGTGCATCTCGCGGTGCTCTTCTCCCCGGACGGCAAGCTGCTCGGCGCGCAGGCCGTCGGCCGCTCGGGCGTCGACAAGCGCATCGACGTGCTCGCCACGGCGCTGCGCGCCGGCTTCGACGTCGACGACCTCGCCGAGCTCGAGCTGGCGTACGCACCGCCGTTCGGCAGCGCGAAGGACCCGGTCAACATGGCCGCCTTCATCGCCCAGAACGTGCTCGACGGCACCCTGGCCCTCTGGTCCGCGCACGACGTCGACTCGTTCCTCGACGGCTCGGTCCTGCTGCTCGACGTGCGCTCGCGCGGGGAGTACCGGCGCGACCACCTGCCCGGCGCTGTGAACGTGCCCCACACCGAGCTGCGCGAGCGGATCGACGAGGTCCTCGAGCTCGCCGACGGTCGTCCGGTGCGCGCCGTCTGCGAGTCGGGCTTCCGCTCCTACCTCGCCCACCGGATCCTCGGCGCCCACGGCGTCGACTCGGCCAGCCTCGACGGCGGCATGTCGACCCTGCGAGCAGCGCGCCCCGACGTCGCTCTCGTGGTGGAATCTCCTCAGGCCGTGACACCGTGACGGCCGGTCTGACCGCCGTCCCTACCCCTGGGGGGATCGTCATGCAGCTCGACGAGGAGTCCGCCGCCGCCGTGGCCACCCGGCTGCGCCGTGCGCGCGGTCAGATCGAGGGCATCCTCACGATGATCGAGGAGGGCCGCGACTGCGAGGACATCGTCACCCAGCTCTCGGCCGCCTCCAAGGCCGTCGACCGGGCCGCGTTCACGATCGTGTCGTGCGGCCTGTCGGCCTGCGTCGCCGCCGAGGCCAAGGGCGAGGAGCCGCCGCTGGACCGCGCTCGCCTCGAGAAGCTGTTCCTGTCCCTCGCCTGATCCCCGAGAGGTTCCGCGTGCAGCTCGATCCCCACGGCGTTCCGACGGTCGGTGTCGCCGAGCTCGTGGCAGATCCCGACGCCTTCGTGCTCGACGTCCGCGAGGACCACGAGTTCGCCTCCGGTCACGTGCCGGGGGCGGTCTCGATCCCGATGTCATCCCTGCCGTCGCGCGTGCAGGAGGTGCCGCGCGACCGGCGGGTCCATGTCATCTGCCGCTCCGGTGCGCGGTCGGCGCAGGTCGTGCAGTGGCTCAACCCGCAGGGGTTCGACTCCGTCAACGTCGCGGGCGGCACCCTGGACTGGATCGCTGCCGGTCACGCCGTCGAGTGAGCCGCCCACGCACCGCCTAGGCGATGCCGAGGTCCTTGCGCAGCTTGGCGACGTGACCCGTGGCCTTGACCGCGTACATCGCGCGCTCGATGCGGGCCTTGCCCTTCGCGTCGACGTCGACGACGAACGTCGACCGGATCACGCCCACGACCGTCTTGCCGTAGAGCTTCTTCTCGCCGTAGACGCCGTACGCCGCGAGAACCGCCTTGTCCGGGTCGGAGAGCAGCGGGAACGTCAGACCCTCCTTCTCGCGGAACTTCGCCAGCTTGTCGGGCTTGTCGGGCGACAGGCCGAGCACGGTGATGCCGGCAGCGGCGAGGGAGTCGAGCGAGTCGCGGAAGTCGCACGCCTGCGTGGTGCAGCCCGGCGTCATCGCCGCGGGGTAGACGTAGAGGACGACGCGCTGGCCGGCATGGTCCTTCCAGGTGTGCTCGTGCCCGTGGTCGTCGACGAGGCCGAGCGGAGGCGCGACGTCGCCGGGCTCGAGCCGGACGGCTGCGTGGTCGGACATGCGGGGCTCCCCGGGTGCGCGGTCGACGGACTGCAGCGAGGCTAGCCGTGAGCCGGCGCGGCTGCGCCGCGGCCCCTTGCCGGCGGCCCCGTGACCAGGCATGGTGCTTCCCACTCGCAGGTGCAAACCCTTCGCAGTAAGGTTCGCCGCATGACCACGCAGCCAGCGCTGACCGCGGCCGAGCAGGCTCTCGTCGACGAGGCCCTCCCGAGCCGCCGCCTCGACCTGTCGCGCAAGGACTGGTGGGTCCTCGGCGGCATGGCCGCCTTCGTCCTGTTCCTCAACGTGCTCGGCTGGGGCACGCTCATCGGGATCGTCGCGCCGCAGAACCTCGCGATCGGCACCTCCGGCATCTTCGGCATCGGACTCGGCATCACCGCCTTCACGTTGGGCATGCGGCACGCCTTCGACGCCGACCACATCGCCGCGATCGACAACACGACCCGCAAGCTCATCACCGACGGGCAGAAGCCGGTATCGGTCGGCTTCTGGTTCTCGCTCGGTCACTCGAGCGTCGTGTTCGGCCTCTGCTTCCTGCTCAGCCTCGGCGTGAAGTCGCTCGTCGGTCAGGTCGAGGACGGCGGGTCGCAGCTGCAGCAGACGCTCGGACTCGTCGGCACGAGCGTCTCGGGCACCTTCCTCATCCTCATCGGCGTCATCAACCTGATCGTCCTGGCCAAGATCTGGCGCGTCTTCCGCGGCATGCGCGACGGCGACTTCGACGAGGTCGAGCTCGAGCACCACCTCTCGCAGCGCGGCTTCATGAACCGCCTCCTCGGCGGCGTCACGAAGGCGGTCCGCAAGCCCCGGCACATGTACCCGGTCGGCCTGCTCTTCGGTCTGGGTTTCGACACCGCCACCGAGGTCTCGCTGCTCGTGCTCGCGGGCGGCGCCGCAGCTCTGTCGCTGCCGTGGTACGCGATCCTGTGCCTGCCGGTCCTGTTCGCCGCGGGCATGAGCCTGCTCGACTCCATCGACGGCGTCTTCATGGTCTACGCGTACGGCTGGGCCTTCTCGCAGCCGGTGCGGAAGATCTACTACAACATCATCATCACCGGCCTGTCGGTCGCGGTCGCCCTCGTCATCGGCGTCATCGAGATCGTCAGCATCTTCGTCGAGAAGCTCGACATCACC
>JAKOVT010000331.1 GCA_029781935.1 Actinomycetes bacterium
CACCGAGGCCGCCTTCGGCTCGTCGTACGACCTGGCCGACGGGTGGGTCGCCCTGGAGAGCCAGACTCCTCCGCCCGCCGTCGAGGCGGCTCCCGTGCCCCCGGCGGTCGGCGGCACGGGCAGCACCGGCCTCCGGCTGCAGAACCTGTCCTACGCCTTCCAGTGGCTGGTGTTCGCCGGCTTCGTCGTCTTCTTCTGGGCGCGGATGCTGCGCGACGACCTGCGGCAGGCGGCGGCCGAGGCACCCCCGGCACCGGCCGAGCCCGTGCGTGAGGTCTACTGAGGAGGTACGCCGCACCGCGCACCGCCAGCCCGACCGAGGAGAGCCCCGTGGCCGCCGTCCCCACCTTCGAGTCCGTCCGTGGTGCGCTGCTGCGCTTCCGCGTCATGGCGTTCGTGGTCGGTGTCGTGCTGCTCGTCTTCTGCGTCGGGATCATCCGCAAGTACCTGTTCGACGGACCGAGCACTGCGCTTCTGGCGCAGTTCCACGGATTCATGTTCATGATCTACGCCTTGCTGGCTCTCGACCTCGGGTTCCGAATGCGGTGGGGGCTGGGCCGGCTGTTCTTCATGGTGATCGCCGGCACCATCCCGTTCCTGTCCTTCGTCGCCGAGGTGAAGGTGGCGCGCTGGGTCAAGCAGGAGACGGCTGCTGCGCATCCCGAGCCCACGGGCGCCGGCCCCGCCGATCCGGGCGGCGCGTCGGCCGCCGCCTGACGCGGCGGCCCTGGAGCGTGCGCTCCCGCTAACGTGCGCGCATGGCCACGACCGAGGAGCATGCGGCGCAGCGCACCGTGCGCGTCGGTCTGGCCTGGGCCCTGCTCGGCGTCCTGCTCTTCTCCTTCTCCCTGCCGCTCACCAAGGTCGCGGTCGGCGGGTTCAGCCCGTACCAGACGGCCATGGGCCGCGCGGTCATCGCCGGAGTGCTCGCGGGTGCGCTGCTGCTGATCCGCCGGGTGCCGTTCCCGGACCGCGTCCACCTGCGACCGATCGTGTTCACGATGATCGGGGCGGTGTTCGGCTGGCCGATCCTGCTCGCGCTGGCCCTCGAGCGCACCACGTCGGCGCACGCCGCCGTCATCGCGGCCTTCATGCCGCTGACCACCGCGCTCATCGCGGTGCTGCGCACCGGCGAGAAGGTGTCGCGGCAGTTCTGGTGGGCGGCGTCGCTCGGCACCGCGGCCCTGGTCGCGTTCGCGCTGAGCCGCGGCGGCGCCGAGGGCGGCGACCTGCTCGCCGACCTCATGGTGGTCGGAGCCGTGCTGTTCTCCTCGACGTGCTACGTCCTCGGCGCGGAGGTCACCCGGCACATGCCGGGGTGGCAGGTGATCTCGTGGGTCGTGGTACTCGCGCTGCCGATCACGGTCCCGGCGTCGATCCTCATCGCGATCGCCACGCACGCCGACTACGACCCGACGACCACCGAGTGGCTCGCGCTGATCGGTCTCGGCGTCTCGTCGATGTACCTCGGCTTCTTCGCGTGGTACCGCGGGCTCGCGATGGCGGGCACGGCGTACGGCGGACAGGTGCAGCAGCTGCAGGCCCTGCTCACACTGCTCTGGTCGGCGTGGTTCCTCGGCGAGCCGGTCACCGCTGGCACGGTCCTCACCGCGGTGGTGGTCGTCGCCTGCGTCGTGTGGGCGCAGCGCAGCCGCCGCTCCGTCACGGTCGCCCCGGAGGAGTAGCGGGCGAAGCCGACGGCTCTGCGGCAGGGCGGGTGGCGTCAGCGGGCGCGGTCGACGACCTCGGCCATCGTGAGCTGGTGGAGGCCACCGGCCTCGACCTCGTCCCACGGCACCGGGCAGGCGGCCCACGGCCGCGCCCGGCCGCGCAGCGACCACGGCACGATCGTCGTCTTCGCCGGGTTGTTCTGGCTCCAGTCGACGAGCACCTTCCCGGGGCGGATCGCCTTGGCCATGCTCGAGACGACGAGGTCCGGCACGTGCTGCTCGAGGGCCACCGCGAGGTTGCGCGCGTAGTCCGACGTCGAGCCGGCGCGCCGCAGCAGGTCCTGGCCGCGCTCCGTGGCGGGCGGCAGGTCGGCGTAGAGCTGCATGCCCTTGGAACCGCTGAGCACGGCCCACGTCGACAGGCCGTGGCCGGCGAGCATGTCGCGCGCGAGCAGCGCGACCTCGGCGCACTCCGGGAGCCCCGCGCCCTCGCCCGGATCGAGGTCGACCACGAGGCGGTCGGGCTCGAGAGGGTCGCCGGTCGCGCGGTCGATCCGCCACTGCGGTGCGTGCAGCTCGAGAGCTCCCTGCTGCGCCAGCCAGACGAGGGTGGCCTCCTCGTCGACGAACGGGTAGTCGACGTCGCGCGCACCGCGTCCCGACCGCTCTCCCGTGTGGTGCAGGGTGACGCGCGGGAGCCACTCCGGGGCGCCGCGCGGGATGTTCTTCTCGAAGAACGGGTCGTGGTCGACACCGTCGGGCCAGCGCTTGCGCGTGACGGGGCGGTCCTTCAGCAGCGGCAGGATCCGCGGTGCGACCGCGAGGTAGTACTGCACGACGTCCGCCTTCGTCGTGCCCGTCGCGGGGTAGAGGACCTTGTCCAGGTTCGTGAGCTTCACCTGGCGCCCGCCGATGTCGAGGGTTCCGCCGTTGCCCGCCATCAGGATCCCTCCACGACGTCCGAGTACGAGAGGTCGGGGCGCATGCGCACGACCGAGGGCTGGCGCAGCAGCCCGTTGGCGGCCCGCCCGAGATGCTCCACGTCGACCACGAGCACGGGGGCGACGTACGTGAGCACGTCGCCGCGCGCCTGGTCGGGTGCGGGGTACCCGTGGAACGGGCTCTCCTCCGCCACGAGGTCGCCGAGCACCTCGAGCAGCGTCCGCGACACCGAGGCCGACAGGCCCGACCCCACGGCTCCTTCGTACCGCAGCATCCCGTCGTCGGTCGGCGTACCGACGAGGAGCGAGGCCAGCCGCGAGCGCGAGTCCTGGCGCGACTTCCACCCGCCGATCACGAGCGACCGAGAGCGCCGGTGCGGCACCTTGACCCAGTCCGGGCTGCGCACGCCCTGCTGGTACGTCGACGCCCGACGCTTCGCCACCACGCCCTCGAGTCCGTTGGCCGCGGTCGACGCGAACAGCGCATCGCCGTCGTCGAAGCAGTCGGGCACGACCACGCGCGGAGTCGGTGCGACGTGCTCCGCGAGCAGCTCCCTGCGGCGGTCGTACGGCAGCCCCGTCACGTCGTCGTCGCCGACCCGCAGCACGTCGAACGCGAGCAGCGTGAGGCGTGCCGCGTGGGCGCCGGGGGGCTGCGCGCGCTGGATCCGCGGCGCGAGGAGAGCGAACGACGGCCGGCCCTGCGGGTCGAAGGCGACCACCTCGCCGTCGAGCACGGAGCCCTCGGCCAGCCCCTCCGGAGCGGCCCCCGAGACCTCCTGGAACCGGGTCGTGGCGTCGTTGCCGTTGCGGCTGGTCAGGCGCAGACGACCCCTGCGCATGGTGGCCAGGACGCGCATGCCGTCCCACTTCACCTCGTACGCCCACGCACGGTCCGCCGCGCTCGGGAGGTCGCCGGGGCTGGCCAGCATGGGCTGCACCGGTCCATCATGGACGTTCCCGGCACCTCGGGGGCTCGTCCCGAGGTGGCTTCCCCCCGGTCGAGGAGATCCGTCATGCGTGCGATGTGGAAGGGCTCGGTCGCCTTCGGGCTGGTCAACGTGCCCATCAAGCTGTACGCCGCGACCGAGGACCACGACGTCCGCTTCCACCAGGTCCACGCCGCCGACGGCGGCCGGATCAAGATGCAGCGCACCTGCTCCATCGACGGCGAGAAGGTCGAGTACAAGGACATCGCGAAGGCCTACGAGACCGAGACCGGTCAGGTCGTGGTCATGGAGGAGTCGGACTTCGACGGGCTGCCGGTGCCCGGCGTGCGCGAGATCGAGGTGCTCGAGTTCGTGCCGAGCGAGCAGGTCGACCCGGTCCTGTTCGACCGCAGCTACTACCTCGAGCCCGAGTCCCGCGCGGTGAAGCCGTACGTGCTGCTGCGCGAGGCGCTGCTGCAGACCGAGCGCACGGCGATCGTGCGCGTGGTGCTGCGCTCGAAGTCGCAGCTCGCGGCGCTCCGCGTGCGCGACGGCGTACTGGTCCTGCAGACGATGCTCTGGCCCGACGAGGTGCGCGCCGCCGACTTCGACGTGCTCGAGACCGACGTCGACGTGAAGCCGCAGGAGCTCGCGATGGCGGCCTCGCTCGTCGACAACCTCTCGATGGACTTCGAGCCGGACAAGTACCACGACGACTACCGCGAGGCGCTGCTCGCCGTCATCGAGAGCAAGCTCGCCGGCGGCCAGGGCATCGCCCCCGTCGCTGCGTCGGACTCCGACGACGCCGACGACGGCATCGTGGTCGACCTGATGGCGGCGCTGCGCGAGTCGGTCGAGAGGAGCAAGGCCGAGCGCGCGGCGGGCGAGGAGAGGCCGGCCGTGGCCGAGGCGCCGAAGCCGGCCGCCAAGAAGGCGGCGACGAAGACCACGGCGGCCAAGAAGCCCGCGGCGAAGAAGACCGCCGCCAAGTCCACGGCGAAGAAGACCACCGCCAAGAGCGCTGCGGCGAAGGACGCGACGGCCAAGGACGCCGAGCCCGCACGTCGGCGCCGCAGCGCCTGATCCGCCGCGCTCCGCTCCGGCAGGTGGCGCCGGGGCGGGTATCCCGGTCGGACGGGAGGGTGCAACGGCCTCCCACTACGCTGCCTGCAAGCGACCGCCCGCACGGGCGGCGCTCGACGACCAGGAGAGCGACATGACCGACACCTCCGCACCCGTCTCGACGCCGGTGACGTGGCCCCCGAACGACCCGGCCACCTACCGCTCGGTCCCGGCGTCGTCGGTCCCGCTCGACGCGACCCGGGTTCAGGCGCTCCTCGCCGAGGAGTGGAAGCGCTTCGAGGCCCAGACCCCGGGCTCGGCCGCCCACCACGCGCGCGCCCTCAACCCCCTCCCGATGGGCGTGCCCTCCTCGTTCCAGCACTGGGACCCCTACCCGGTCGCGATCACCTCCGCCAAGGGGGCGTGGCTCACCGACGTCGACGGCCGCAAGCTGCTCGACCTCTCGATGGGCTTCGGCGCGATGCTCGTCGGCCACCTCAACCCCGCGGTCGTCGCCGCCGTCACGCAGGCGCTCGAGACCGGCACCCTGTTCGTGACGCCGTCGCCGAGCGCCACCGAGGCCGCCGAGCGCTTCCAGCGCCGCTTCGGCCTCGACCAGCTGCGCTTCGCCAACTCGGGCACCGAGGCGACGATGTACGCGCTGCGCACCGCCCGCGCGTTCACCAACCGCAAGGCCATCGTCAAGATCGAGGGCGGCTACCACGGCGGCTACGACGCCCTGCAGGTGTCGGTGAAGCCGTCGGTCGACGAGGCCGGCCCCGAGCACGCCCCGACCCCGGTGACGCCGTTCGAGGTGGAGGCGGGCACCGTCCACGTCGTCCCCTACAACGACCTGGAGCGGCTCGGCGCGATCTTCGCCGAGCACGGCAAGGACATCGCCTGCGTGTTCATGGAGCCGGTGCTCGAGAACATCGGCATCGTCGTGCCCGACCAGGGCTACCTCGCCGGCGTCCGTGCCCTGTGCGACGCCAACGGCGCGCTCCTCGTGTTCGACGAGGTCAAGACCGGCCTCACGGCCGGCTACGCCGGTGCCTCGCAGCGGCTCGGCGTCACGCCCGACCTCGTCGCGCTCGCCAAGAGCATCGGCGGCGGCCTGCCGCTCGCGGCGTTCGGCGGCAAGGCCGAGGTCATGGAGTGCATCACCGACCAGCGGATGCCGCACTTCGGCACCTACAACGGCAACCCGCTCGTGATGGCGGCGGCCGTGGCCATCGACGAGATCGCCACCGAGGAGGCGCTCGGTGCTGCCGAGGCGCTCAACGTCGGCGCGATGCAGGAGATGGAGAAGACCATCGAGCGGCACTCGCTCCCGGCGCACACCGTGGGCTTCGGCGTGAAGGGCTGCGTCACCTGGTCGGCCACGCCGGTGCGCAACTACCGCGACTACAAGCGCACCGACTTCGGTGCCGCCGAGCTGTCGTGGCTGTGGGGCGTGAACCGCGGCGTCCTCACCCCGCCCGGGCTCGACGAGCAGTGGCTCGTCTCGTTCGCGCACACGTCGTCGGACATGAACGTCCTCGTCGAGGAGTTCCGCGAGCTCGCCGACGCGCTCCGCGCGTAATCACCTGCACGCACGACGGAGGGGACGGACCGCGTGGTCCGTCCCCTCCGTCGTCCTCGGTGTCGGAGACCGGGGCCCTGCATCACGATGCCGCCGTCGGCGCGGACGGCCAGGGCCAGGACGACCACCGCCCCGATGCCGCTCGTGCCGCCGGTGACCATCGCGACCGTGCCGGTCTGGTCGATGCCGGTGCTCACTGCTCTTCTCGTGACGGTCATCGGACGTCGTCGAAGCGAAGACGTCCGCGGAACTGCAGCAGGACTGCGACGAGGGCCGTCCAGCCGGTCTGGTGGCTGGCGCCGACCCCACGGCCGGAGTCGCCGTCGAAGTACTCGTGGAAGGGCACGAGATCGCGCCAGTGCGGGTCGGTCTGGAAGTAGTCGTTGTCGCCGAGCACGGGGCGGCGGCCGTCCTCGCCGCGCACGAGCAGGCCCGAGAGCCGTCGCGAGATCCGGTCCGTGACGTCGGCGAGCGTGACGCGGCCGGTGGGGTCGGCCGGGTCCGGGACGACGAAGGTGTCACCGAGGAACGATGCGTACGCCGACAGCGCCTGCACGAGCATGAAGTTCATCGGCATCCACACCGGCCCGCGCCAGTTGGAGTTGCCGCCGAACATCCGGTTCGCCGACTCCGCCGGCGTGTAGGCGACCGTGTACTCCTGGT
>JAKOVT010000342.1 GCA_029781935.1 Actinomycetes bacterium
GTCCACGCCGGCCCCGAGACCGGCCTGGACACACATCGACGGGTGGGTTCTCGCTGACAACCTTCCGGCGGGTCCGCGTGGTCTGATGCGGTGAGGACGTCGGACGGGGGCGGTGTGGCAGGGATCGGGTTCGAGGAGTTCGTGGCGGCGCGCTCGCCCGCGCTCCTGCGCACCGCGTGGCTGCTCACCGGCGACGACGGCCTCGCCGAGGACCTCGTCCAGACCGCGCTCGCGAAGGCCTGGCCGCGCTGGGACTCGGTGCGCCACGACGATCCCGAGGGCTACGTCCGCGCGATCGTCGCGAACACCTACGCGACCTGGTGGCGCCGGAAGTGGCGCGGCGAGATCCCGAGCGACGCGCTGCCCGACTCGGCGTCGCCCGACGAGTACGCCGTCGCCGACGTCCGCGACCCGGTACGCCGTGCCCTCGCCGCCCTCACCCGCGGGCAGCGCACCGTCGTGGTCCTCCGGCACTTCGACGACCTCACCGAGGCGCAGACAGCGGCCGCCCTCGGCATCTCGGTCGGCACCGTCAAGAGCCAGCACGCGCGGGCCATGGCCGCGCTGCGGACCTCGCCCCACCTGCAGGGCCTGCAGTCCCACCAGCCGACAGGGGGTACGCCGTGATCACCGACGACCAGGTCGTCGCCCTCCTCCGCGACGCAGGGAACGCCGGCCCGATGCCCGCCCCGCTCGCCGCCGGAGACGCCGTAGCCCGCGCCCGCCGCGACCGCACGCGGTTCGGTGGCCTCGTGGGCATCGCTGCCGCGGTCGTCGCCGTGGGTCTCGTGGCTTCGGCCGACCTACCCGCACCTGTGCGCGCGGCCGGGGGTGACGGCGTGGGCGGTACCCCGGATCCGGGCCCGACGCTGTTCGTGCTGGCGGGAGCCGCCCTCGCCGTGGTGCTGGCCGCGATCGCTACCCCATTGGCCCTCCGGCTGGGCGAGCGGTCGCACGTCCGGGCAGTGCTGGCGGCGACGTGGGGCGCCTTCGCACTCGCGGTGGGGTCCCTCACGATGTACCCGACCGCGAGTCTGCTCGTCTCGCCGTCTCGCCTCGTCGACGGGGTTCCACGCAACTGGGCGCTGCTGGCCGGGAGCTGGGAGTCCGTCGTCCTCCTGCTCATGGTCCTGGCCCTCCTCGCCCGGCGACGTCTTCGTCCTGGTTCGCTGCGCCCGTTCTGCGGCGCGCTGTGGCTCGTCGCCGCCCTGCACCTCGGCTACTGGTTCGCCGCGGTCCTCTACCTGCAGATCCTCGATCGCGTCGGGTCGCGCTACGGCGCGGCAGCCTCGTTCGACCGCTACTCCCTGGTCGCCCTGGCCCTGGTGATCGTCGCGGCCCTCGGACTGGGGATGCTGGCTCTGCGCGGCCAGCCGCACGCGAGGTCACGGGTGCTCGGCGGCACCGTCGTGGTCGCCTCGGCCGGCGCGGCAGGCGTCTGGGCGAGCACGCTCTACAGCTTCGCCGTGTCGGTGACGACCACGGAGGCAGCCCGCTGGTTCGTGTTCACGGCACTGGCGCTGGCCCTCGTCGCGGCGGCGCTCGGGGCGATGGTGGCGCTGCCGCCTGCACCGCGCCGCCTCACGACCGCGCTCGTCGCGGCCCTCGCGGCCTCCGCGTCGGCGACGGCGGGGTCGGGCACGGCGACCGCGCTGCAGACCACGGCGCGGATCGGCCACGAGGCGAGCGCGTTCGGCGGCATGGTCGTCTCCGTCCTGGTCGCCCTCGTCGCCGTCGCTCTGGTCGCACTCCTCGACCGTCGGACACGCATGGCCGGACCGCCCAGCGCTGACGGGCTCGGCCTCGCGGCTACGTCGACTGCGGGAGGCGCTTGACGTCGGCGAGGAAGGTGACGAGGGCGTCCGCGACCTGCTCGGGTGCCTCGACCGTGGAGAGGTGACCGCTCTCGGTCACCACCACGAGCCGCGCGTCGCGCATCGCGTCGACCATGAGGTCCTGCTCGGCGCGCGGGCTCATGCCGTCCTCGACGCCCCACACGACCAGCGCAGGCACCGCGAGCGACGCCAGGTCGCCCAGCGAGTCCGGCCTGGCGGCCATCGCGCGCTGCGCCCAGGCCACCGCAGCCGGATCGGCGGCCTCGATCCAGGCCTTCACCTGCGCGACGACCGACGGGCGGTCCTCCTGCGACGTCGTCCCGAGCAGGGTCGGGACCATCGCACGGGCGAGCGCCTCGGTGGAGCCCGACGCCACCACCTGCTCGGCGACCTTGAGCCGGTTGGCCCGGGCCTCGTCGGAGTCGGCGGTCGCCTTGGTGTCGACGAGCGCGATGCCGGCTACCCGTGCCGGGTCCTGCCGGACGATCTCCATCGCGACGTAGCCGCCCATCGAGATCCCGGCGAAGACCGCGGCGCTCACGCCCATCCGGTCGAGGATGCCGAGGACGTCGCGGGCCATCCACGACAGCGACGGCTCGTCGTCGGGCCCGTCCTCGCCGTACGCCGACTCCCCGAATCCACGCAGATCCGGGACGACGACGTCCCATCCGGCGTCGGCGAGCGTGTCGACGACGCCGTCCCACACGTGCCGGTCGAACGGGAACGCGTGCAGCAGCACGACGGTGGGAGCCACGGGATCTCCTGGGGAAGAAGGAGGTTGACGGTGTACGCCGGCTACGGCATCGCCGACAGGCCGCCGTCGACGACGAGCACCTGGCCTGTCATGAACGACGACGCGTCGGACGCGAGGAACACGGCGGGGTCGGCGATCTCCTCGACGCGGCCCCAGCGCGCCATCGCCACGCGTGCGAGGAGCGCCTTGTCGGAGTCGTCGCCCTCGCGCAGGAAGCCGGTGAGGTCGGTCTCGATCCAGCCGGGCACGAGGGCGTTCACGCGGATGCCTGCCCACGCCGTCTCCAGCGCGAGCGACTGGGTCAGCGAGATCACCGCCGCCTTGGCCGCGGCGTAGTGGCTCATCATCGGCGCGCCTCGCAGGCCCGCCACCGACGCGACGTTGATGATGACGCCGGACTTGCGCTCGAGCAGGTGCGGCAGCAGCGCCTGCGACACGTGGACGGTCGAGTCGAGGTTGAGCCGGATCGTCTTCTCCCAGCCGGAGAAGCGCATGCCGGCCAGCGGGCGGGAGAACGAGTTGCCGCCCGCGTTGTTGACCAGGACGTCGACCTGGCCGAGCTCGTGCACCGCACGGCCGACCGCCGACTGCACCGCCTCGATGTCGGTGACGTCGGCGGGCAGCACGAGCGCGCGGCGACCGCGCGACTCCACCTCTCCGGCGACCTCCGCGAGCTTCCCGGCGTCGCGCGCGAGGAGCGCGACGTCTGCGCCCGCGTCGGCGTAAGCGAGCGCGATACCGCGCCCGATGCCGCGCGAGGCACCGGTGACCAGCGCGGTCTTCCCGTCCAGCCGGAAGCTGCTCACAGGTCGTTCCACCTCTCGAAAGTCCAATAATGTGAGATCCCAGGGATCGCCTGAGGGCATGCTCTCAGGTTCGCTCGTCCGTCGCGGGCTCGGCTGATGATGACGGGACCAGCGGGCCGTCTACCTGGGAAGCCCGAAGTAGGCGGCGGCTCGCGCCTCGGCCGCTTGAACTTCCTCGTCGGTCCAGGCGACCAGTCGGCCGCACCCGGAGCAGAACGTCTCGTGAACGCGCTGGTCAATCGCGGAGCCGCAGTAGTCGCAGGTCAACAGCACGTCTGGAACGGACAACGGCGGGTTGTCGATCAGGCGCGGGTGGCAGAAGCCCGGAGCGGTCGGTTGCCGCTCCCGCCATGCCTGCTCAAACGCGTCGATCAAGCCCGGGTTCGTCGCCACGAGCTCGATCGTCTGCCCGGCGAACGTGAGCCGCACCCTGGGCTTACGCGGCTTGCGCTCTACCTGAGTGATGAGCTCGAACGGCATCGTTACTGGGCTACGTGCCGGGCCTTGGTTCGCCATGGGTCGTCGAGCACTGCACGTGCCGCGAAGGTCCTTTCGGCTGACGCGCATGTCGTTGTGATCCCAGGAGAACACGTCGGCCTGCGAGAGTAGAAGGACTCTCCGGTCGGACACCAGGGCGAAGCCACGTCCGCCCAACTGGACGGTCCCGGTGACGATCAGTCGCTCTTCGGGTTGGGCCAGCCAGCACCAGAAGATGTACTCGACTCTTGCCCGATCGTCGAGAAGGCCCAGGACTCCGGCCTCGCGTTGCCACTCACCGACTCTCGCATCCCATCTCCAGCCGTGTGCCGGGTCGTCTTCGTCGGGCTTCCACCAAGGGAGACCAGTCAGGAGCTCGCGGAAGGCGTCAGGGAAGCGGCCGACGGCGTCTGTCACGGCCTTGAGAGTAGCTCTCGCTCTGGCGGCTCGACAGGGGCCACGTTGCGCGCCCATGAGCGCTCGCAAGGGAGGCCTTGGCGCTCCGACGCTGCTCGACTACGACACGGTTGGATAGAGGATCGGATGCGTCGCGATCGGGGTGAACGGAGCAAAGAGAAAGGACCCGAGCGCGGCTCGGGTGAGGTCACTGACTAACGCGACGCGGACCGAGTCGTCGCTATGGAATCCGATGCTCATCGCCATGTGGGGCATAAAGCCGGTGTGTAGTGGGCGCGAACGCTGGTCATACAGATCCTCCAGAAAGCGACGAGGCGATCGTCGCTGGCCAAACGCAGACTCGAAGTTGGGGTGTAGTTGAACCCGGTCGACGGCGTCCGGGCAGGCTTGGAGGACGAACGTGGTGAATCGCTTGACCAAGCGGCTCCGGTGCCACTCTGTGTTGGGGACACCCAACGCCTCGATGGCGCTGATGAGAAGCACCAGCGCGACGTAGCCGCTGCTCTGTAGCAGCGCCTGTTCATAGGCGAACAGTCCGCCCTGAAACCGCCGGAGGCACTCCCCTGTGGGGTCAAGCTGGGCCATCTCGTTCATCCGCTCCGACAGAACGTTTCCGTCTACAACTAGCTCGCCGACCTCTGCTGCCCCGAGAAGCTGGGCGACACGTCGCAGTTCCTCGTCCCCAGGCGGCCAGAAGCCGCCGACGTTCTGCGTGATGGAAGCTGCCGTGGCGTAGGCCAGCACAGCACGGATGACGGTGACCGCCTCAACCACTCGTCGATCCGTGTATGGGCCCGGGCCCGGTCCGGGGACCTTGAAGACCGCGTTGACTTCGAAGTCGGGGAGCGGCACGGGGCTCGAAGCGTCACCCCTCTGGGTGAACTCCAGCAGGATCTCGGGGCCGAGCTTCGCGGGACCCTCGACTCTTCGGCGACCATGGTCTCCCAGAAGGCGCATGAAATGAAGGCCGCCGTCGGCGGAGAAGATCTCGTGCGAACCCTTGAAGGAAGCTTGTCGCCACGATCCTTCGCCAAGGTTTCCCTCGGATGCCAGCGCCCAGGCTCGATCGATGATGTCCTTGACCCGTCTGGGGTCGATGCCCTGACTGGCAACGATCAGCTTGTAGGCGGGGGCTGCGATTACGAGCCGCAGATGAGCGTCTAGGGGTGACCCGTAGGTCCAGGAGCCATCGCTCGCGGTGCTGCTCTGCTGAGGTCCAAG
Organism: Actinomycetes bacterium; assembly: GCA_029781935.1. GTDB lineage: Bacteria > Actinomycetota > Actinomycetes > S36-B12 > CAIYMF01 > Longivirga. The sequence goes on from JAKOVT010000342.1 coordinate 5,511, forward strand.
TTCGTGCTCGCAGAGAACCTGAACCCAGTTGAGGAACAGAAGCCGCGTCGCTTCTTCCGGCAGTCGTCTCGCGGGCGCGTGGCCTCCACCTTGTCGCTTGGGCTGGCGCCTCCTTGTCACACCCCGACGCTACAGATTCGGCGCGACCTCACGGACCGAGATTGCCGGCTCGCCCTTTCCGATGCGATACATATCGGCACATCGGGTTCTACTTCGCGGCGCGGATGTCGTCGTTGACCGATACCCAGCTCACCGGGTCACCGGTGAGGCAAGGGACGTTCTGGTCGATGCTGACGGATGCGCGGTCGATGTCCTGCATGTATCCGCCACCGCCGGTGATGGCCGTTCCGACGGAGATGATGTCGCCGGAAGGAACCTGGACTGACTGGCGTTTGTCGTCAGCCCAGCGCGTGCCGGCGGGCCACACGATGGGAAGCGGCGTCGGGTCGCCCGGGGTGGTCAGTTGCCAGCAGGACTTGGCGCTCAGACTGACGGTGCCAGACACGACAGCCGACAGACTGCCCGCGTTGGAAGTGTCGATGGTCAAACCGTCGATGACCTGGATGGCTGCGTGTCCGCCGGAAGCGCTGGGCCCACTGGCCGGTGACTGCGCGCGCAGGCCGTAGACGTTGAACGCGACGATTCCCAGGACTGCGACGGCCGCGACCGAGGTCAGGCTCCGGCGGATGCTCCGGCGTCGCTGACCCCGACGTCGAAGCTCGGCGGGAGGCACTCCGGCCGAGGGTGGAGTCTGCTGCTGTCGACCGCTGCGCAGCAGCGTCTCGATGTCAGTGGGCATGTTCGCGCTCCTCGTCAGGGTCACGGAGCATCTCGGCCAGGGCGGAACGTCCACGAGACAAGCGGGCTTTGACCGTCCCGACCGGTGCCCCCGTGTCGGCGGCGATCTGCTCGAGGCTGAGATCGCAGAAGTAGTGCAGGGCCAGCGCCGTCCGCTGCTTCTCCGGCAGCCGCTTCATCGCCTCCATGAGCGCGACGCGATCCGGATCAGGTCCCGGGACCCTCGGCTCAGGTGCTCGCGCACCCGGGATGAGGCGGCGCAACCGGCGCCAGCGGCTGACCGCGACGCGCATGGCTGTCGTGCGGACCCATGCCTCGGCGCCAGCCACATCAACCCGATCCCGATGATCCCAGGCGCGGACGAACGCCTCTTGCACCGCGTCCTGCGCCTCCCCGAGATCACCGGTGAGCAGCGAGACCTGGGATACCAGCCGAGGGGCCGCAGCGTTGTACAGGCCGTCGAACTCCTCAGGCGTCACGCGCCACCCCCTCGCTCTCACCCGTTAGTACGCCACAGCCTCAACGAAGGTTGCATCAGCCGAGCGACTCAGGCAGGCGCAGCCGACGGGAGTCAGGTTCACCGCGGCAAGGCGAGCACTATCGGCACTTAGGCGTGCCGACCCCGACGGAAGTTCGCCCAGTCACGGAGGACGCCGTCTAGTTCTGTGGGCAGTCGGTCGTATTCCCGTCGCTTGCCGACGATGCGAACGTCCGGGATCCAGTCTGCGACCATGACGAGCATGTCCTCAGTGCCGATCTTGAAGCCGATGTCCATGGACCCGGGGTGAGTGATCCGCGCACGGACGCCGGTGACGAGCCCCTCAGCTTCCAGGTCGGTGATGATGCCGAGGACGTCCGCCTGCTGGGCGGAGGTCGGCTCATCGGACTGGGCTGTCACGGTCGTGATCCTGCCGTCTTGCCCGGCACGAAGGCGAGCGCGAACGGCAACTATGCGCGGCTCTTATCCCGCGACGACGCGGATGCCAACAGCAACGATTGCTGCGGCGAGCAGTGCCGCCCCGGTCCAGTAGCTCGCGCGACTGCCGAGGATGACTCGCCACGTCGCGACAGTCCCAGGGTGCGCCCGGTTCAACGCGGCGAAGTCTCGGTACGTCTCCCGCGTCCGCTTCACCCCGCGTGCCAGTAGTCCGTCGAACTGCTCATCTGGCCAGATGCGGTCGAAGTCCGCTTGCTCGTATGTCGGCCCGGCCGCCGTCGTGATCAGGGCGAGCACGGCCAACGCTGCTCCGTCCTCATCCGCCAGGAGCACGTATCGCTCGGGTGCATCGCCACGCAACGTCCTGAACCAGGTGTCGGCCTCAGTCACGGACGTGAGCACAGGCACGTCACTCTGCGCCGGTTGGTCGGGAAGGGTCCAGCGTTCGCTTCGATCTCCGTCGCGCCACTCGACGTAGCCGTCACGCGCGAGCAACGTTCGGCCAAGCGCCACCTTGCCCACGCTGGTGAGAGCGTCGTACTCGTTCACGACTGGCTTCAACAGCAGGGCCTCATCCCCCGTCGTCATGCGAGCGATACTGCCGGATATTTCTCGGGTTCGTCGAGCGGCAATCGCAACCGTTGCCGCCGATCCGCTACAAGACGGTCGGCTTCGCCTCTTCACGCTCGGCCGCGCGTATGCACGTAAGTCGTTGCATGAGTTCGTCGACGGTTAGGAGCCCGAGCCGCACCCGGGGGTCACGCACCGCGCGTTCACGGCGTTCCGCAAGGCTCGGGTTAGCGGGGACGCCGACAACGCGACGTTTCACCGGACGCCCCTGATGGCGTACGCGCCGCGAGCGGAGCCGCGACGCTGCGGGCGGATGTCGACGTCCGAGTCCTCGGGGAGCCGGAGCGACGCGACGAGGCGGGTGAGCACGACGCGCTGCTGACGCGCCTCGATCGCGGCCGGGTGGATCACTCGTTCGCCGCGGGCGCTCGTCACCATCGGGCCGTCAGCGTCGACGACTGAGGCGAGACGGTCGAGCAGGTCGATCGTGCGCACCGCCTCGGTCAGCAGCGCCAGTTCGTGCTCGTCGAGCTCGAAGCGGCCGACGACCTCGGACCAGAGCCGACGCGCAGACTGGCCGGTCTCGGCAGGTGGTTCCGGCGTCTCGACGACGGGTGCGATCGCCGCTGCTGCTGGCTTCGGGATGGTGGAACGGGTCATGGCCGGGTCTCCTGGGTCGCGCGCGGGTAGCTGTTTTAGGTCGCTCAGATCGGGAGGGAGTAGCTAGCTAGGGTGGTTGGAGCCCCGCGAGGGGTATCCCCCCGGGGCTGGATTTGCGCTCGGGTCATCCGAGTCCCCTGAGGGTGACGCCGAGCGCGCGGAGGGCGGCGCGTGCCTCTTCGCTGGTCATCTGCGGGGTCGGGCCGATCCGCCCGCTGCCGCCTTGGTCGATGTCGCCGACGGCGCGGGCCGGCTGCTGCGTCGGGGGCGGGGTCGGGTTCGCCTGGCGCGCGGCGAGCGTCTTCGCGTGACGTTTCGCGTACGTGGCCACTAGTTGCCCCTCGGGTTCTGGGTCGTCGAGGCGTTGGTGACGGATTCTCGAAGGTGGTGTCCGCCTTCGCCGACGACGCGACGGGCGCTGCGAACGTCGCTCGCGGTTCTCGCTCGCGCACCGATCGCTCGTAGTGCGTCGTCGAGCTCGGCGCGCGTGCTCGTCCGGTAGTCGACTGGCTCGCCCTCGTTGGGATCGGGCTCGTCGTGTCGGTCGAGTCGGAACGTGGACCCGTTCATGTGGCTTCTCCGTATCGGGTGGTTGGCGGGTGACGTGCCCTGCGCGGCGCGGCGCCACGCTGCGAGGGCGCGCAGGGCACGTCTGCTCGGTTAGACCCGGTCCTGCGGCGGGGTCGGGTCGTCGGTCTCCCCCGCGATGAATGCGGTGCGGTGGTCGTTGAGGGTCGCTTCGCGCCGGGCGGTGATCGCGTCGGCCGCTCGGTGGATCGCGGCGGCGATCAGGCTGCTCGGGTCGATCGTCGGCGGCGGGGTGAAGACGGTCGAGGACGGCACCGCGTTGTCCGAGCCCGTGAGAGCGAGCGACGCGCTGGCCTGCCTCGCGTCCCACTCGCGGGCTCGCTGCTTGGCCGAGAGGTAGTCGATGAGCGCGACACCCCACGGCTCGGCTTGGACGAGCTCGACGAACGTCGCGAACGCCTCGCGCTCGTCGCGGTGCGCCAGTTCGATCGCGTCGACCCCGGCGGCAACGACCGCCTGGTGATAGATGCGGGCACGCCGGGCCTTCTTCTCGGCCTCGATGCGACCGGCTTCGAGCTCGGCCGCCGCCGCCTCTCGTGCGGCGACGACTGCGGCTTCGGCTTCGACGCGGAGGCGCTCGGACTTCGCCGCTGCTGCGACTGACGCTTCGCGCGCGGCGACGACGTCGGGCTTCTCGGGCTCGTCCGGGGTGATCGTCTTGGTGGCCATTGGTGTTCTCCTCGCGTTGTCGGGTCGAGCCTGTTTCTGTTGAAACCGCTAGAGGCGTGCTCTCGGCGGTTAGAAGCCCCTGGGGGTGAATCCCTTCCGCCCTGGGACGCATCCGGCTCTACGGCCTGCTCTCGGCAGTTCTAGAGGCGGATACGTCGAGGGAAGTGGGTTCGTCGCTGCTCGCGAGCCGGTTCTCGGCGCTTCGACGGACGTCGAAGTCGGAGTCGCGTCGCACGCCGGTCGAGCTCCGGGCGCGTCGAAGCGCGCGCTGGTGGGCTCGTTCGGCGCGTCGTCGCTCCCTACGCGGGACGAACTCGACGACATCTGCGCCCTGGGCGTCGTCGAACTCGAGGCCGCGCGCTCGAAGCACCGCGAGGATCGCGGTGTTGAAGTCCTCGTCGGTCGCGACGATGTGCCCGTCGGCGTCGGCGATCTCGGCCACGGCGATCGCGACGATCCTGGCGTCGTGCGAGATCTCCCCGGCGGCGGCCAGCTCGTCGACGTGGGCGAGCCAGCGATCCTTGTGCCACTTCTCGTTCGTGTCGGCGAGCGTCACGCTGGCCCCTCCTACTGGCTGTCGATGAACTTGCTGATGGCCCGGTTCGCATCGCGTGCGACGACGAGGAGCTCGGCGAGCACGTCGATGAGCTCGTCGAGGTTCACCCCCGGAATCGAGAAGATCGCGAGCTCATCGTTGGTGGCTGCCCAGCCGAGATCCGCCATGAAGCCCACGAGCGCGCGACTGGCGCGATCGACGAGTCGCGACCACTGCTCGTCGACGACGGGGATCGAGTCGTCATCGGCGTCGACGCCATACAGGTCGACGGTGAGCCACCCGCTGTCGTCGACCGTGAAGCCGACGTCGCCGGGCTTAGTCGAACCGAGCTGGGGGACCTCGACCTGCCAGCCGCCGCCGCCGTCGAAGACCCGGAACGTGACGTCGACGAACCCGACGACCTCGAACGCGGACCAGAGACGGGCGGCGTCGGCGGGAAGATTCGACGGGCGAGGCTTCGGCTTGGCCGCGCGCCACTCGGCAGGGTCGCACTCGCTGAGCTGCCGCAGGTGTTCCACCAGCAGTCCAGTCGAACTCGACTTGGGCCGTCCGATCGTTCGAGCGTGGGCCGTGATCTCTTCGAGTGTGAAGCCCTGGACGAAGCAGTCGGAGACGCGATCGCGAAGCTTCGAGGCGTCGACGTGCTCTGGACGAACTTTCGACCAGGACGGCGACTCGCACGCTGCCCGGATGATCACCTGGACGTCGGCGAGTGAGCCCATAGCCGCGGTCGACGAATCGGGGACGTGAACTCCCCAGCCGCGAGCGTCGCGGAGCGGAGCGACCGCGACCTCGTGCTCTCCTCTTCCTCTTCGACCTTCGGTCTCTGAGGTAGAGGGGGTCATGACCCGCGACGCGGGTCGTTGGGATTCCTTCTCGCGGGTCGTTGGGGATCCTTCTCGCGGGTCGTTGGGACTCGTGCCGAACGCCCCGTCTCGCGGGTCGTTCGGACTCGTGCGGAATGCCCCGTCTCGCGGGGCGTTGGAAGTGGGGCCGTCCGGGAACGTCAGCGCCCATATGGCGATCTGCCGACCGCCAGCGGGAACGCCGTCCCGTAGTGCTTGACGACCACCGGTGCGACTCGTGAGTCCTCGCTCGTTGAGGTCTCGGAGACTCGCTCCGACTACGTCTCGCTTGAGGCCGACCTCGGCGGCGATCGTCGTGGCCGACGGATACGCGTCGCGCCCGGTGGCGTGAGTCGCGTAGCGGGCGAGGATCGCCGCGACCGAACGCGTTGCGAGCGACGGTCGGGAACCGCGTCCGTCGCGATGGGCGGATACGGTTCGCAGCCAGCTCGACGCGTCCCACTTATCGGCGGCTTCGCCGGCCGTCGTCCGGAACTCACTGGCACTGTCGTTCACGACGCACGCGCCTGAGGGCTCGACGTGGGGAATAGCAGGTACGTGAGCCTGTCGGCTCGGTCTGCGTCGAGCGTTGGCGCATTCTCGATCTGCGACGCGATCCACCGCGCCAGCGCTGTCTCATCCGTGCCGCCGGTAGCAGTCCTCACAGCCCTGCGGCGATGGCGCCGCTGGTGGGCTTGATGAGTGCCTCGACGTCGCATCGGTGGTAGCGAGCTCGCTCGCCGACTCGGTATTGCTTGAGCCGGCCGGCGATCACCCATCGGCGAAGCGTCGGACGGCTGATGCTCAGGAACGCGAGCGTTTCGCTCGTAGTCAGGAAGTCAGGCGGGGCGGTCTGGTCGAAGTTCATTGGCTAGCCCGTCGAAAGCAGGGCGGGCGCGACGCGGAGTAATCCAGCATCGTCCCGGGTCGCCGTTATGCCGCTCGGCTAGGGCGGAGCACGCCGCCGCGATCACACGGAACATGACCGACGACCTGGCTCTACTGCCTCGAGTCTTGCGCCCGTCGAACTTGAGAACTCGTAAGTGGTCCTCGGGCGGCTTGATACGGAGAGTCTAGACTGCGTGATTCGTCATGGCGAATCTCTTGCCGAGACGCACGTTCAAATCCCCAGTGTTGTCCCATGCACCCCAGCCGCGCCGGTCGCCGACTGCTCAGGCCGATCGAGGGCCGTCACTGTCGCGCCAGACGACGTCGATCGACGAGATGTCGAAGCGACCAGCGTGGCTCTTGTTGACCACCACGCTGTCGATGATCTCCGCGATGACGGGGCGCTTCACCGCGATCGGCAGAGCTTCCCAAGCGGCTGCGATGTCTGACTCAGCCACGAGACTTGCCACGCCCGAGTCGGGCGCGTTTCGCGTGAGCCGCGCCTGGATCGTCTCGATGCGGTCGCGCAGCGAGCGAGCGGCGCGCGCGTAGTCGAGCGACGAGAGATCACCTACCGCCAGCAGAGCGGGCAGAACGTCGAGCTCGGCGCGCAGCCGGTTCAGCTCGTCGACGTCCGCGCTGTTGTCGATCGTCGCCGTCGGTCGCCGCAGCTCGTCGCGGTGCTCGACGAGGTAGGCGAGGACGAGCTCGCCGACGATGGCGTCGAGGCGGGGCCGGGATCGGGTGACGTGACCGCCGGCATTGCAGCGGTAGGCCGACTGGCCCGCAGCGTTGAGCGGCTTCGAGCACACCCCGCAGCGGAGGACGCCGGTCAGCAATCCGGTAGCCGGGCGGCCGGGGCCGGTGGCACGAGCGGCGAGGATCTTCCGAGCCGAGAGGAACGTCGCCTCGTCGACGAGCGCAGGAGCGAGCGACGTACCGATCTGCTCGCCGTGGAACATCGACCATCCGGCGTTCATCTCCCGGAGCAGGATGCGACGCACCTTCTGCGGGCTCGGGGTCGCCCCACCCGGCATCGTTAGACCACGAGCGGCCCAGTCGCGGGCGATCTCGCGAAGCGGGTGGCCCGCGAGCAGGAGCTTGTACGCATCGCGGATCGCCTGGGCCTCGTCGTCGACGAGGACGATCGGTCCGGACGGGCGCCCCTTGGCGTCGACCTCGGAGTGCTGGAAGCCGAAGCGTCGCCAGCCTCCGGCGAACTCCCCGCGTTCGGCGCGCTGCTGCGCGGCGCGGCTGACGCGCTCCCCGGTGCGTTCGGCTTCGGCGGCGTCCCAGGCGGCGATCGTCCGGAGCACCGCTCGACCATCCGCACGGTTCAGGTCGGGCTCGCCGGACGCGACCGTCAGCAGCCGGATCTTGTGCGTCTCCGCGAGAGTGATGATCGGTTCCCACTCGACCGGGCGACGAGTCAGCCGGGAGCCGGAGTAAGTGACGATGGTGTCGATCCGCCCAGCCTCGGCGTCGCGCATGAGCCGGTCGAACGCAGGTCGCGTCTTCCGGGTACGGGTCGAAGCGCTGAGGTTGTCGTCCACGTATACGTCGACGACTTCGAGCTTGTGGCGCGCGGCGAGCTCGCGACAGTCCTCGACCTGACGATCGGTTCCGAGGGCACGACCTTCTGGGTCGCTGCTGATCCGCGCGTAGATCCCCGCTCGCTTCATACTCACATTATATGTCGTTCCACCTCTCCATGGGGCCGTCGAACACGTCGGGCAGCGGGTCGGATCCCGGCACCAGCCGTTCGGCGATCGCGCCGAGCACGATCTTGACGTACTTCTCCCCCACCCACAGGTGCTTCGCGCCCTCGACGCCGACGACCTCGGCCTGGGGGACGCGCGCGAACCGCTCGCGAGCCTCGTCGGGGCGCAGGTAGTCGTCGAGCTCGGGCACCAGGCAGGTGAGCGGCTTGCACGACTCGGCCCAGCGATCCAGGTCGGCGTCGGTCGAGTACCGCAGCGGTGGTGAGAGCAGGATCGCGCCCTCCACCGGCTCGAGGGCACCGTGCTTGAGGACGACGTCGGTGCCGAACGACCACCCGACGAGCCACGGGTGCGGGAGGCCGAGCTCGTCGGCGTCGGCGACGGCCGCGCGCAGGTCGAAGCCCTCGCCCTCGCCCGCGTCGAACGCGCCCTCGCTCGTGCCGGCCGCGCTCGTGGTCCCTCGCGTGTTGAAGCGCAGGACGGCGATGCCTGCGAGCGCCGGCAGCCGCCACGCCGCCTTGCGGTAGAGGTGGCTGTCCATCATCCCGCCGTGGGTCGGGAGCGGGTGCAGGCAGATCATCGTGGCGACCGGGGCCCGGTCGATCGGAGTCGCGAGCTCGCCGACGAGGTGCAGGCCGTCGTCCGTCCGGATCGTGATCGGGTCGCGCCGTGCGGGCAGCACGGAGTTCGCGACGATCTCGGGCACGGCACCGCTCCTCTCCTGCCGGGGCGACCAGTCTCGCGGACGGCGTCAGTGCCGCGGCGACCGGCCCCGCTGCGCCGACGGGCCTCGTCGCCCGCGCGCGTTCCAGCACGGCGTGTGCCAATGGCGCCGATCGTCCTCGCCCGCGCTGCGATCCGCGGGCCAGGCGACCACATGGGGCACGCCGGGCCGGATCTCCTGGTCGCAGCCCGGGCAGCGGTAGGTCTTGGTGGCGCTCGCGCCGGAGATCCGCCGCACCATCCAGTCGCCGTCCGGGTGTTCCTCCACGGCCTGGTGAGCGCCGCCCACCGGCCGGGGCTCGCCGTCGGGTGCCCGGCGGTTGCGACGACCCACGACGGATCAGGCGTCGTACGCGCGGAAGCCGCGCCCGGCCTTCTTGCCGAGGTAGCCGGCGGTGACGAGGTGCTCGAGGCGCGGAGCAGGCGCGAAGCCGGGCTCGCGGAACTCGAGGTAGAGCGTGCGCTGGATCGCGAGGGAGACGTCGAGACCGACGACGTCGAGCAGCTCGAAGGGACCCATCGGGTAGCCGCAGCCGGTCTTCATGGCGATGTCGATGTCGTCGGCGGTCGCGTAGTTCGCCTCGAGCATCTTCACCGCGTCGTTGAGGTACGGGAACAGCAGCGCGTTGACGATGAAGCCGGCGCGGTCGCCGCAGGTCACGGGGTGCTTGCCGAGGCGGTGGCACAGGGCGACGGCGGTGTTCACGACGTCGTCGGCGGTCGCGACCGTGGACACGACCTCGACGAGCTTCATGATCTGGGCCGGGTTGAAGAAGTGCAGACCCACGACGTCCTGCGGGAACCTCGTCGCCGCGGCCAGGTCGACGACCGGCAGGCTCGACGTCGTGGTCGCCAGGATCGCGCCCGGCTTGCAGATCTCGTCGAGCGCCTCGAAGAGCACGGTCTTCACGGCGAGGTCCTCGACGACGGCCTCGACCACGAGGTCGACGTCGGCGAGGTCGTCGAGCTGCGTCGTGCCCGAGACACACGCGAGCGCGGCATCGCGCGCCTCCTGCTCGAGCTTGCCGCGGGCGACCGCCTTGTCGAGCGAGCGCTCGAGGTTGGCGCGGACCCTCGCGACCTTGTCCTCGCCGCGCGCGACGTAGACGGTCTCGATCCCGGCCTTCGCGAAGACCTCGATGATGCCGGTGGCCATCGTGCCGGACCCGACCACGCCCACCTTGTGGACCGGGCGGGTGGGAGCCGAACCGTCGCCGTCGACCGTGGGAGTCAGGGCGTCGTCGACGACCACGGGCGAGTTCGGCGCCTCGTAGGTGTAGAAGCCGCGACCGGACTTCCGACCGCGCAGGCCGGCGGTGACCATCTGCTTGAGCACCGGCGAGGGTGCGTGCAGGCGGTCGCGGCCCTGCTTGTACATCGTGTCGAGGATCTCGTACGCCGTGTCGAGGCCGATGAGGTCGAGCAGCGCGAGCGGACCCATGGGCAGGCCGCAGCCGAGCTTCATCGCGGCGTCGATGTCCTCGCGCGTCGCGTACTTGGTCTCGAACATGTTCGCCGCGTGGTTGAGGTAGCCGAACAGCAGCGCGTTGGCGATGAAGCCGGCCTTGTCGCCGACCACGACGGGGAGCTTGTCGAGCGAGCGGGCCACGGACTCGACGTCGGCCACGACGTCGTCGGCGGTGACGACGGTCTTCACGACCTCGACGAACTTGAGGACGGGAGCCGGGTTGAAGAAGTGCATGCCGACCACCTGCGCCGGGCGCTGGGTGGCCACGGCGATGTCGGTGACCGACAGCGAGGAGGTGTTGGTGGCCAGGATCGCGTCGGGGCCGACGAGCTTGTCGAGCTGCTCGAAGATCGTGCGCTTGAGGTCGAGGCGCTCGGGCACTGCCTCGATCACCAGGTCGCGGTCGGCGAGGTCGTCGAAGCTCTCGGTGAGGCGGATCCGGTCGAGGATCGCCTGGCGCTCCTCCTCGGTGGCCTTGCCGCGCGTGACGGCGCGCAGCGTGGACTTCTCGATGTGGCCGCGGCCGCGCTCGACGGCGGCCTCGTCGGCGTCGAGGCCGACCACGTCGTAGCCGCTGCGGGCGAAGACCTCGACGATGCCGGCACCCATGGTGCCGAGGCCGACGACGCCGATCCGGGTGATCTCGCGCGACATGGGACGCTCCTCGTGGCTGCAGACCGACGCGCGTTCCGAGGCGTCGGGACGGCTCCCATCCTCCCACCCCGGACCGCCGGTCCCCACCACGGCCCCGGCGCTCCAGCTCCCCGAACATGATGATGTTCGGGGAACTACCCGCCCGGCAGCGGGGACCCGGCAGCGGGGGCCGGCAGCGGGGGCCGGCAGCGGGGGCCCGAGCGCCAGGGGTCCCGCCCAGGGCCTGGATGATGTGCGTCTCGGTGGGCTGCCGCGGAGGCGCCCCCCGAGACGCGCCCCCGAGACGCGCCCCCGAGACGCGCCCCCCGAGACGCTCGTGACCGCGGCGGCCGGGACCCGGGTCCGCCGGGGGACCCCGGTGCCGCGCGCGCTACGGTCGCCGGGTGCGTCTCGTCATCGCGACCTGCTCCGTCGACTACGACGGCCGGCTCACCGCGCACCTGCCCAGCGCCACCCGGCTGCTCCTGGTCAAGGCCGACGGGTCCGTGCTCGTCCACTCCGACGGCGGCAGCTACAAGCCGCTGAACTGGATGAGCCCGCCGTGCACCCTCACGATCGCGGTCGACGACTCCGGCGTCGGCACCTGGACGGTGGTCAACAAGGCCGGCGAGAAGCTCACCATCACCCTCGACGAGGTCCACCACGACAGCGCCCACGACCTCGGCGTCGACCCGGGCCTGGTCAAGGACGGCGTGGAGGCGCACCTGCAGAAGCTGCTCGCCGAGCAGATCACCACGCTGGGCGAGGGCTGGCGCCTCGTCCGCCGCGAGTACCCCACTGCCATCGGACCGGTCGACATCATGGCCCGCGACGCCGACGGGCTCGCGGTGGCGATCGAGATCAAGCGCCGCGGCGAGATCGACGGCGTCGAGCAGCTCACCCGCTACCTCGAGCTGCTCAACCGCGACCCGCTGCTCGCCCCCGTCCGCGGGATCTTCGCGGCCCAGGAGATCAAGCCGCAGGCCCGTGTCCTCGCCGAGGACCGCGGCATCGAGTGCCTCGTGCTGGACTACCACGCGCTGCGCGGCGTCGACGACTCCGAGCACCGGCTGTTCTGAGCCGATGCGCTCGCGGGCCTCCGAGCCGCCTCCACCGGTCGGTGGAGAGCAGGAGCCATCGGGCGTTCGGTGCCCCGACGCGGTGGCGTGGGGCAGGGTGGAGCCATGACCACCACCACTGAGCGCGACGACCTGCTCGTGCCGGTTCCCGAGGGTTCCGACCTCGCGGTACGGGTGCGCGGGTTGCACAAGCACTACGGCGAGACCAGGGCCTGCGACGGCGTCGACCTCGACGTCGTCCGCGGCGAGGTCCTGGCGCTTCTCGGCCCCAACGGCGCGGGGAAGACGACCACCACGGAGATCCTCGAGGGCTATCGCCACCGCGACGGAGGCGAGGTGTCGGTCCTGGGCGTCGATCCGGGCAAGGGCGACCGGCACTGGCGCACCCGCCTGGGGATCGTGCTCCAGAGCGCCAACGACCTCGGCGACCTCACCGTCGAGGAGTCGTTGCGCCACTTCGCCGGCTACTACCCCTCGCCGCGCAGCGTCGACGAGGTGATCGACGCGGTCGGTCTGGTCGAGAAGCGACGGACCAAGGGGTTCGACCTCTCCGGCGGCCAGCGACGGCGCCTCGACGTCGCCCTGGGCATCGTGGGGAGCCCCGAGCTGCTCGTCCTCGACGAGCCCACCACCGGCTTCGACCCCGAGGCCCGCCGCGAGTTCTGGGAGCTGATCCGCAGCCTGCGCGGTCTCGGCACGACGATCCTGCTGACGACGCACTACCTCGACGAGGCCGAGGTCCTCGCCGACCGGGTCGCCGTCATCTCCCGCGGCCGCGTCATCGCGTGCGACGTACCGGCCAGGCTCGGCGGGCGCGACGAGTCGCTCGCCACGGTGTCGTGGCGCGAGGGCGATGGCCGGCGCACCGAGCGCACCCACGAACCCACCCGCTTCGTCCACGAGCTCTCCGCGCGGCTCGGCGGTGAGATCCCCTCGCTCGCCATCCACCGGCCGAGCCTCGAGGACGTCTACCTCTCGCTCATCGGCGACGACCACGAGGACGCGTCATGACCACGACCCTGACCCCTGCCGCGCCCTCACCCGTCGAGCGCATCCCCAGCACGCTGGCGCTCGGGCTGCGTCGCATCCGCATCGAGCTGAAGACCTTCTTCCGCGACCGGAACTCGGCTGTCTGGAACTTCCTGCTGCCCGTGCTGCTGCTGGTGATCTTCGGCTCGGTGTTCGGCAACCAGGACCTCGGGCCCGGGATCACCTTCGCCCAGTACTTCGTCGCGGGCATGATCGCGTCGGGCGTGCTCTACACGTCGTTCCAGAACCTCGCGATCGCGATCCCGATGGAGCGCGACGACGGCACGCTCAAGCGCCTGCAGGGCGTCCCGATGCAGAAGGCGTCGTACTTCATCGGCAAGATCGGCCTGGTCTTCGTGGCGTACGTCGCCCAGGTCACGCTGCTCATCATCGTCGGAGTCCTGTTCTACAAGCTGCAGCTGCCCACCGACCCGATGCGCTGGTTCACGTTCGCGTGGGCGAGCGTCCTCGGCCTGATCGCCTGCACCCTGTGCGGGATCGCGTTCTCCGTCGTGCCGAAGACGGGCAAGGGGGCGTCGGCGGTCGTCTCGCCGATCGTGCTCGTGCTGCAGTTCACCTCAGGCGTCTTCTTCGTCTTCTCGCAGCTTCCGCACTGGATGCAGGTGTTCGCGAGCTTCTTCCCGCTGAAGTGGCTCACCCAGGCGATGCGCTCGGTGTTCCTGCCCGACTCCGCCGAGGCGCTCGAGGTGGCCGGGAAGTGGGAGCTCCCGGCGTGCGCTGCGGTCCTCGCGGCGTGGTGCGTCGGCGGGCTCGTGCTCAGCCTGGTGTTCTTCCGCTGGAACAAGCGCGGGCAGGACTGACCAGCAACCATCGACGAGGATCACGCCATGGCAGCCGAGGCGGACACCCGCGACTTCGCCGAGCGCACCGTGGTCGGCTGGCACGTGCTCTTCGGCCTGATGGTCGCCGTCACGGCAGCCTTCCTGGTCGCCGACGGCCACGCCTGGCCAGGGCTGGCGCTCCTCGGGATCCTCGTCGTCGGGTACGTCGTCCTGGGCGGCCCCGGAGCGTGGGCCGGGGACTGGCGGCGCTACGCCTACATCGTCCTGGCGATCGTGGTCCTCGGCCTGCTCACCTGGATCGACCCGGCGAGCCTGGTGCTCCTCTTCGCCCTGTACCCGCAGTGCTTCCTGCTGCTGGAACGTCGGCAGTCCATCGTCGCCGTCGTCGCGATGACCATCGTGTGGAACCTCGAGCTCGTCGCAGCCGACGGCTGGTCGCTCGGGTCGTGGGGCGTCCACTCCGTCACCAGCATCGGCAACATCGTGTTCGCCCTGGTGATCGGACTGTTCATCGACGGCCTCGTGCGCGAGAGCAGGCAGCGCAAGCAGCTGCTGGCCGAGCTGCACGAGGCGCAGGCGGAGCTCGCTGCGGCCGAGAGGGACGCCGGCGCGCTGGCGGAGCGCGAGCGGATCGCCCGCGACATCCACGACACGCTCGCGCAGGGCTTCACGAGCATCGTGATGCTCTCGCAGGCGGCCGAGGCGGCGGAGGGCGCGGGCGACGCCGAGGCCGTCGCCGCGCGGCTGCAGGAGATCCAGCGGACGGCGAGGGAGAACCTCGCCGAGGCCCGCGCGCTCGTCGGGGCCATGTCGCCCCCGGCGCTCGACGGGGCCGCGCTGCCCGACGCACTCGCCCGCCTCACCGCGCGCGCCGACCTCGGGGTGCCGGTCGCCCTGCGCGTCGAAGGCGACCCGCGTCCGCTGTCGTCCACGAGCGAGGTGGCCGCGTTGCGCGCTACCCAGGAGGCGGTGTCGAACGCGGCGCGGCACTCCGGGGCCCAGCACGTCGAGGTGGTGCTCGGGTACGACGAGGACGGTGCGACGATCACGGTGACCGACGACGGCGACGGGTTCGACACCGCGGCAGCACCGACCGGCTACGGCCTGACCGGCCTGGTGGCCCGGGTCGCGGAGGTGGGCGGGCTCGCCGTCGTCGAGTCCGCTCCCGGCCAGGGTACGAAGGTGAGGGTGAGGGTCCCGTGATCCGGGTGCTGCTCGTCGACGACCATCCCGTGGTGCGCTCGGGCCTCGCGGGGCTGCTCGGCCGCGAGACCGATCTCGAGGTGGTCGGCGAGGCCGACGACGGCGCGCAGGGCGTGGCCCTCGCGGCGGAGCTGCGCCCCGACCTCGTGCTCATGGACCTGCGCATGCCGGGCATGGACGGCGCGGCCGCGACCGCCGCCATCACCAAGGCGGGCACCGCCCGCGTGCTGGTGCTGACGACGTACGACACCGACGCCGACATCCTGCGCGCCGTCGAGGCGGGGGCCACCGGCTACCTGCTCAAGGACACCCCGCGCGAGCAGCTCGTCGACGCGGTGCGGGCCGCCGCCCGAGGCGAGACCGTGCTCGCCCCGCCGCTCGCCGCCAAGCTCATGCGCCAGGTGCGCGGGGGCGACCAGCTGACGCCGCGCGAGCTCGAGGTGCTGCAGCTCGTCGCGCAGGGCCGCTCGAACCCGGAGATCGCGCGCGAGCTGTTCATCGGCGAGGCGACGGTCAAGACCCACTTGCTGCACGTGTTCGACAAGCTCGGCGTCGACGACCGGACCCGCGCCGTCACCGTCGCCCTCGAGCGCGGCATCCTCACCACCCCCAGCCGCTGACCCCCTCCCCCGCCGGTCTCACTCGGCCAAGTGCCCACCACGGGCGTCCTGGTGGGCACTTGGCCGAGTGAGATCAGGCGGGGATGGGCTCGGTGGCGGGTTCGGGCTCGGTCTGGCGGGCCCGGAGGTCGTAGTAGAGCAGCGTGAGGCCGATCGACGCTGCGGGGATGAGGAACGCGGCGACGACCACGGAGATGACGTCGGAGACGAAGAACGGCCAGCCGGTGACCAGCAGCACGACGGCGCCCACGCCGTCGGGCAGCGAGAACGCCAACCACACCAGGAACCCGCCGACGAGCATCGACCGGATCCGCCGGCCCTTGGTCAGCGACGCACTGCGGCCCAGCCCGCGGCGCACGCCCTGGTCCTCGAGCTCGGTCGCCGGCAGGGCCACCGCCCAGCGGGAGAGCAGGACCAGGGCCACCGGCAGCAGCCACCAGGTGGTCGCGAGCAGGGTGACGACGATGTACACGCCGATGGCGACGCCCCACCCGCCGGGATGCACGAGCACCCGGCGCAACGCCGTGAGCGAGTCGATCTCGTCGCCCCTCGCCATGGCGTCGACGATCTCCACCGTCGTCGCCATCGCCATGGCCACGACGGGCAGCAGGAGGAACGACATGAGCAGCGCGAGGCCGATGCCGAGGCCGTTGTCGCCGAAGCCGTCGACATCGGTGAGGTCCTCGCCCGGCCGCGCCCGCACCAGGAGACGGTCGAGCCCGAGGTTCAGGACGACGGTGACGACGATGACCAGCATCGGCACCCAGAACGCCCCGAACCTCCGGAACATCAGCCCGACGGCGGCTACGGCCATCTGCCCCGCCTTGCGCGGCCGGTCGAGCTCGGGGCTGCCCCTGTCGAAGAAGTCCGTGCGCACGACGATGAGCACGATGAGCGCGATGACCGCGAGCACGATGCCCGCGACGATCAGCGGCGAGTCGAGGAACTGCACGAACAGCAGCGAGCCCGACGCCGTCAGCGAGCAGAAGCCGGTGGTCGCCGGGCCCCCGAGGGGCGGCAGGTCGACCGCCGAGGGCCGGCCCTCCTCCTCCTGCCAGGTGATCGGGTGGGCCCACTGCGTCTTGGTGTTCGGACCGGTCGGGCCGTTGTTGAACGACGGCGCCTTCTGCCCCCAGCGGCCGGTGTAGTCGAGCCAGGCGAACTCGCCGGTCGCGCTCGCCGGCAGCACCACGACAGCGGGACGCACGAGCGTGCCCGGCGCCAGCGTGCTGTCGCAGCCGAAGCCGGCCGCCGCGCTCTTCCCGAACCACTGGGCCTGCGTGTAGTACGCCGCGTGCGATCCCTGTCCGGGATAGACCGCGACGTGGTCGCCGTCCTTGTGCACCTTCGGGTCGGTCCACGCGGCGACCTCGGAACCCTCGTGCTGCGCGAACGCGATGCTCTCCGGCGTCGTCTGCAGCGCCGCCTCGACGGAGTCGGCGGGGACGACGACCTGGATCATCTCCCAGTCGCCCTCGTGCTTGTCGTTCCAGTCGTTGAAGACCCACCAGAACCAGTACTGCAGGACGACCTTCCCGGGGTGGTCGGGGTCCGTCGTGACGCGGCCGTGCACCGTGGCGTCGCGCGGCCCCTCGTCGAACCACTTCTCGTAGTCGCACCCGGGGTTCAACGGGTTCCCGGGCAGGTCGAGGTACCAGCCCTCGCCCTTGCCCGCGAGGTCCGCGGCCGTGGGCGAGTCGATCGTGACACCGTTCGGCCCGCGCAGGACCACACCCTGCCGACCGAGGACCGAGGCGACGGACGTCGGGAGGTAGGCCTCCCCTTCGCCGCAGGCCGTCGACTGCGTGCGCACCACGACCACCGGGGCGTACTTCTCGAGCAGCTGCTGCTCGGCGGAGGCATCGGCGTACGCCGGACCCGCCCCCAGCACGGCGGCACCGAGGACGCCGACCAGCGCGGCGACGAGGACCGCCGAGGAACGACGCAGCACGAGACCTCCCGGACGACTCCGCGCAGTCTGCCGCAGCGGCGCTCCCCCGGCAGCCCGGCACGCGATCGGCATGACCGGGATGTGATCCCGTCCGCGCGGGGACGGGTACGCACGATCGCCGGGGGCGGCGACGGGGTCAGAGGACGGTGCCCGCCCAGGACGTGCAGGTCCACGTCCCGGTGTCGTCGCGGACGAGGTCGACCACGTCGCAGTTGGCGAGGATGTGCTGCGACACGAACAGCGAGTCGAGGTTCGCGCACAGGGCGTTGAGCCCGACGGCCAGCGACCC
>JAKOVT010000346.1 GCA_029781935.1 Actinomycetes bacterium
GAGGAGATCCTCATGAGCGAGTCGCAGGAGCGGATGGCCGCGGTGGTCACGCCGGCCAACATCGACGCCTTCCTCGCGGTCTGCGCGAAGTGGGACGTCGACGCCGCGATCATCGGCGAGGTCACCGGCACCGGCCGCCTCGTGATCGAGTGGCAGGGCGAGGTCATCGTCGACGTGCCGCCGCGCACCGTCGCCCACGACGGCCCGGTGTACGAGCGCCCGTACGCCCGTCCGTCGTGGCAGGACGACCTGCAGGCCGACGTCCCCGACTCCCTGCCCCGTCCGAAGACGGCCGACGAGCTGCGCGAGACCGTCCTGCGCCTCGTCGGTTCGCCGAACCTGGCCTCGAAGTCGTGGGTCACGGCGCAGTACGACCGCTACGTCCTCGGCAACACGGTGCTCGCGCAGCCGGAGGACGCCGGCGTCGTGCGCGTCGACGAGGAGACCGGTCTCGGCGTCGCGATCTCCACCGACTGCAACGGCCGCTTCGCGAAGCTCGACCCGTACGCCGGTGCGCAGCTCGCGCTGGCCGAGGCCTACCGCAACGTCGCGGCCACCGGTGGCGACCCGCTCGCGGTCACGAACTGCCTGAACTTCGGCTCGCCCGAGGATCCCGACGTCATGTGGCAGTTCGAGCAGGCCGTGAGCGGTCTCGCCGACGGCTGCCTGCAGCTCGGGATCCCGGTCACCGGCGGCAACGTCAGCTTCTACAACCAGACGGGCACCGCCGCGATCCACCCGACACCCGTCGTCGGTGTACTCGGCGTGGTCGACGACGTCGCGAAGCGCACGCCGATGGCCTTCCGCGAGATGGGCGACGTCGTCCTGCTGCTCGGCGAGACGCGCGACGAGCTCGCCGGCTCGGAATGGGCGCACGTCGTCCACGGCCACCTCGGCGGCCTGCCGCCGACGGTCGACCTCGAGGCCGAGCGCGCCCTCGCGAAGGTGCTCGTGTCCGCGTCGCGCTCCGGCGTCGTCACGGCCGCCCACGACCTCAGCGACGGCGGCGTCGCGCAGGCGGTCGTCGAGATGGCGCTGCGCCACGGCGTCGGTGCCACCATCGACGCTCCCGCCGACCTCGACCCGTTCGTGTTCCTGTTCTCGGAGTCGACCGCCCGCGCGATCGTCACGGCGGCTCCGGCCGACGTCGAGAAGGTCGTCGGCCTGGCTCGCGAGCACGGCGTCGCGGTGCAGCGCGTCGGCGTCGTCACCGGCCCCGCCGACGACGTCCAGATCGACCTCGTCGACGGCTCGACGGTCTCGCTCGAGCTCCAGGAGCTGCGCGAGGCGTCCGAGGCCACCCTCCCCGCCCTCTTCGGGTAGGTCGCGAGCGCCGGCAGGCGACGGGTCGGTCGATCGGGTCGCGGCGGCGCTCCGCCCTGGGCAGGATGACGGCATGCCCGAGACTGCGCCGTCGTCGCGTCGCCGCACGGTCGTCGACCGCGGCGGCGCCTGGTGCGTCGTGGGCGCCGGTCCGCACGGCCTGTCCGCCCTCAAGGCGCTGCTGCAGCACGGGGTGGAGGCCGACGGCTACGAGCGGGCCGCCGACCTCGGCGGCAACTGGAACTTCGGAGCCCCGACCTCGCGGGTCTACGAGTCGACGCACCTCATCTCGAGCAAGCCGTTCACGCAGTTCCCCGACTTCCCGATGCCCGACGCCTACCCGGACTATCCGAACCACCGCCAGGTCAAGGAGTACTTCGACCGGTACGCCGACCACTTCGGCCTACGGGAGCGGATCGTCTTCGGCGCCGAGGTCGTGAAGGCGGAGCCCGTCGACAGCGGCGCGGCGTGGCTCGTGACGGTGAAGGCAGGTCGGCGGAGCACGACGTACCGCTACGCCGGGCTGGTGGTCGCGAACGGGCACAACTGGAACCCGAAGATCCCCGACTACCCGGGCCTCGCCGGCTTCGGCGGCACCGTCCTGCACTCCGCCGACTACAAGGGCCCGGACGTGCTGCGCGGCAAGCGCGTCCTCGTCGTGGGAGCCGGCAACACCGGATGCGACGTCGCGGTCGAGAGCGCGCAGAACGCGGCGCGCACCTGGCACTCGACGCGTCGCGGCTACTACTACAACCCCAAGTTCACGATGGGGCGGCCGAGCGACCA
>JAKOVT010000353.1 GCA_029781935.1 Actinomycetes bacterium
GGACCTGCGCCGGGCCCGCGCCGCCGCCCTCAACATGATCCCCACGAGCACCGGTGCCGCGAAGGCCATCTCCCTCGCGATCCCCGAGCTCAAGGGCAAGCTCGACGGCTACGCCATGCGCGTCCCGGTTCCCACCGGCTCCGCCACCGACCTCACCGTCGAGCTCGGCCGCGAGGCCACCGAGGCCGAGATCAACGCCGCGATGAAGGCCGCCGCCGAGGGCCCGCTCAAGGGCATCCTCGAGTACACCGAGGACCCGATCGTCTCCTCCGACATCGTCACCTCGCCGGCGTCCTGCATCTTCGACGCGGGCGTCACCAAGGTCATCGGCACGAGCGCGAAGGTGCTCGGCTGGTACGACAACGAGTGGGGCTACAGCAACCGCCTCGTCGACCTCGTCGCGTACGTCGGCAAGTCCCTGTAAGGGGCGCAACCTCGTGAAGACGATCGACGACCTCGACGTCGCCGGTCGCCGGGTCCTCGTGCGGGCGGACTTCAACGTCCCGCTCGAGGACGCCGGCGACGGCAGCCGTCGCATCACCGACGACGGACGCATCCGGGCCGCGCTGCCGACCATCACGTCGCTGCGCGAGCGCGGTGCCCGCGTCATCCTCGCGGCCCACCTCGGCCGTCCCAAGGGCGAGGCCAAGCCCGAGCTCTCGCTCGCGCCCGTGGCCCAGCGGCTCGCCGAGCTCCTCGGCACGCCCGTCGCGCTCGCCGGCGACGTCACCGGGCCGTCGGCCCGCGCGATCGTCGCCGACATGGCCGACGGCGACGTCGTCCTGCTCGAGAACGTGCGCTACGACAAGCGCGAGGACAGCAAGGACGACGCCCAGCGGGCCGAGCTCGCGGCGGAGTTCGCGTCGCTGGCGGACCTGTTCGTCAGCGACGGCTTCGGGGTCGTGCACCGCAAGCAGGCCAGCGTCTCCGACGTCGCGACCCTGCTGCCGCACGCCGCCGGCCGGCTCGTCCTCGCCGAGGCGCAGGTGTTCCAGAAGGTCCTCACCGACCCCGACCGGCCCTACGCCGTCGTGCTCGGCGGCTCCAAGGTGAGCGACAAGCTGGGCGTGATCACCAACCTGCTGAAGTCCGTCGACCGCCTCCTCATCGGCGGCGGCATGTGCTTCACCTTCCTCGCCGCCCTGGGCAAGAACGTCGGCTCCTCGCTCCTCGAGACCGACCAGATCGAGACCGTGAAGGGCCTCATCGCCGACGCCGAGCAGCGCGGGGTCGACCTCGTCCTGCCGGTCGACGTCGTGGTCGCGGCCGCGTTCTCGGCCGATGCCGAGCACAAGGTCGTCACGGTCGACGACATCGAGGACGGCTGGATGGGTCTGGACATCGGCCCCAACAGCCGCGCGCTGTTCGCCGACACCCTGGCCGACTGCCGCACCGTCGTCTGGAACGGCCCGATGGGCGTGTTCGAGATGGCGCCGTACGCCGAGGGCACCCGCGCGGTGGCCGAGGCGATCACGCAGGTCGACGGCCTCACCGTCGTCGGCGGCGGCGACTCCGCCGCAGCGGTGCGCCTGCTCGGCATCCCCGAGGACGGCTTCTCCCACATCTCCACCGGCGGCGGCGCCTCGCTCGAGTTCCTCGAGGGACGCACCCTGCCCGGCATCGCGGTCCTGGAGGACTGACACATGGCTGCACAGTCCGCCCGGCTCCCGCTCATGGCCGGCAACTGGAAGATGAACCTCAACCACCTCGAGGCGATCGCGGTGGTGCAGAAGCTGGC
>JAKOVT010000360.1 GCA_029781935.1 Actinomycetes bacterium
CGCAGGTCGATCCGGTCGACGCGGCCCTGGAGCGCGAGCGCCGACGTGCGCGCCGACACCGTGCGCTCGACGCCGATCGGCTCCTCCTCGGGGTCGAGAGTGGCGGCGTACGCCTCGGTCATCGCGGCGGCGCGGTCGCGCCACTCGGCGGCCTGGGAGCCGTCGCGGAAGCCGTCGGTGAGCCAGTTGCGCGACACGAGATCGGCGGCCTCGCCCGGGGTGCGCCGCGGCAGCGGCAGCAGCCACCAGTCGCGCAGCGCGTTGTGCACGGAGGCCCCGACGCTGTTGTGCGCCCAGGGCAGGCCCTTCTGCCGGCGCTCGAGGTAGGTGAACCGGTAGCGCCGCGGGCAGGAGAGCCAGGTGTCGAGCTTGGTCGGCGTGCAGCTGAACAGCCGGCGCGGCATGTCGTCGAAGGTGCCCTGGCTCATGCGATCACCGGTTCGCCGCGATGAAGCCGAAGACGCCGTCGGCGATGAGCTGCACCGCGATGGCGGCGACGAGCAGACCGGCGATACGGGTCAGGACGAGGATCCCGGTGGGGCGCAGGATCCGCGCGAGCACCACGGAGAAGCGCATGACGAGGTAGATCGTGACGTGGATCGCGACGATGGCGACGACCAGGGACACGATCTCGGGCGCGGTGTCGGCCTGGCGCACGAACAGGATCGTGGCGACGATCGCGCCCGGCCCGGCGAGCAGCGGGGTGCCGAGCGGGACCATGGCGACATTGACGTCGTCGACCTCGGTCGGCTCGTCGGTCTTGCCGGTGAGCAGCTCGAGCGAGACCACCAGCAGCAGCAGGCCGCCCGAGACCTGCATCGCCGGCAGGGAGATCCCGAGGAACTGCAGGATCCGGTCGCCGAGCAGGGCGAACAGCACGATGACGCCGAACGCCGTCAGCGCGGCCTGCAGCGCGAGCCGCGCCATCGCCGCGCTGCCGCGCCGGCCCGCGAGGGCGAGGAACACGGGGATCACCCCGGGCGGATCCATGATCACGAACAGCGCCAGGTACACCGACGCCAGGAACTTCAGATCCACACCGGGAGCCTAGGCGCAGCCGCGGTGGGCACCGCGGCACCACGCCCCCCCGGGACGTCCACGTGACCCGCGCTCCGTGCGTCGTCGCTCCCCGGACGCTGGATCGGACGTGCGGCCGACGTGAGCGGAGCTGCGTGCGCACCACTGCCGGAACGTCGACGGCGAGGCTCCTACCAGCGGAACGAGGCTGCCGTCCGCAGCTCGCGACGTGCCTGTGGACGACTCGCCGCGGGATCGGATCTGTGGACTCACGTGAGCCGACATTCTCTGTGCTGCAGGGGATCTCGGCGCATCGTCGCTGTCGGAGGCGGTGTCTAGGTTGCTCGCATGATCTCGACGACCGACGGCACCCGGGCACCGATCACGGTGGCCGGGCTCGCTCGCCTGGTCGACGACGCCCGCAGGGCCACGCGCGCGGTCGCCACCGCACTGGCCGACGATCCGACCCTGCTCGCCGAGGTTCCTGACGAGCTGCTCGAGACGCTCACCGTCGCGCTGCACCAGGCGGCCGAATCATCGAGCGCGGCGGCCACCGTGGTCACCGGACGGCTGGAGCGGCAGGTCGGGTCGGTGCGCGGGAAGCTGATCGCCGGCCGCTACGCCTCGACCTCGCGCTTCCTGCAGGTGGAGGCCGGCATGCGCGCGACGCAGGCCCGCGCGACGGTCGCCCGTGGTCGCGACCTCGACTCGCACTCCACCCGGGTGGCCGACGCCTGGCTCGCCGGGGTCGTGCCCGGCGGCGCCGTCCGCGACCTCACCGTCGGCGTCACCGACGTCCTGCGCCGCTCCACGCGCACCGACACGCCGATCGCCCGAGGCGAGGCGCTCGACCACCTGATGCCGCTCGCCGAGCGCGGCGATCCCGACCGGCTGCACCGAGCCGTGGCGGAGCTGCGGCTGCGCATCGACCCGGAGGGCACCACGGACGAGGCTCTGTTCGCGTTCGAGAGCCAGACGCTCTCCATCGTCGAGGCCGGGTCGATGTGGCGGGTGAGCGGCTGGCTCTCGCCCGAGACGGCGATCGCCACCCGCACGGTGCTCGAGGCCGGTGCTCGCCAGATCGTCGAGCAGCAGCTCGCCGGCGTCGACCACGATCCGGGCTGCGAGCAGGTCGCCGACGGCGGGCCCGCCTGCACCTGCGGCGCGACCGACCGCGCGAGACGTGCGGCGGGGCTGCGCCAGGACCACCTGCACGCACTCGCCCTGGGCGAGGTGATGACCGGCAGGCTCGACGACGCCACCCTGGGCTCCCACCACCGGGTCGCGCCGCACGTCACCGTCGTCGTCGACACCACCGAGGTCGTGGCCCCGCTGGTCGGGCGGGTGGCCGTGCCCGGTCAGGACGGCGACGCGCTGCTCGGCGAGGAGTCCCTCGACCGGCTGCTCTGCGACGCCGACATCACGCGCGTCCTGACCACCGTCGCATCTGCCGTCGAACCCGTTGCTGCCGGCGATGACTACCTCGACGCGGTCGTGACGACGTGGGGCGACATGGCACGGTCGGTTCTCTACGTCGGACGCTCGGAGCGGACGGTCGGGGCGCGCCTGCGCCGAGCGCTGGAGATCCGCGACGGGCACTGCGTCTTCCCGGGCTGCCGGGCGCGGGTCGCCCGCTGCCACGCCCACCACGTCCAGCACTGGCGGCACGACGGTTCGACCGACCTGCCCAATCTCGCACTGCTCTGCGTCACCCATCACGTCGCCGTGCACGAGGGCGGCTGGATGCTGACGCTGAAGCCCGGAGCCACGGGGCACGAGCAGGGCTGCTGGCAGTTCGCGCCGCCAGCCCTGCGTGCTCGCAGACTCCGGCCCTGAGGAAGGGCGCACCATCCATCACCGGCACCGCTCGGGGCTGGGACGAGCCGACACCTGCGAATCGCACGCTCACGGAGGCCGCGCAGGCAGATCCCGCGCAGGCAGTCCCCGCGCAGGCGGATCCCGCGCGTGACGACTCGCGCGGGCTCAGCCGGCGAGGCGGGGGCTGAGTGCCGCGGTCGGGAGCTTGGCGAGGTGCGCCCGGTTCTCGGGGTCGCGGGCGTCGACGAGGTGCAGGTCGTCGTGCACCACCATCCACTCACCCACCGGCCACACGACCACCCAGAGCCACAGGCCCGAGGCCTCGCCCACGTAGACGGCGCGGTCGCTGACCGGCAGCGACCACAGCGCCGTGGGATGCCCGGCGGCCGTGAGCTTGGTGTCGCGCGGGAGGTCGGCCAGCTCCGGGCCGGGATCGGTCGCGTGCAGCCCGGCGTACGACGCGCCGAGCCCCACTCCCGGCTCCTCGGCCACCAGCACCAGTTCGGCCTGGCGCGCGGTGAGGCCGGCACCGGTGAGCGACACCGCGACGCCGCGGGAGGGACCGGTGCCGCCCGCGCGGCGGACGCCGCTGACCGACCAGCCCAGCGGCATCGGCCACGGCATCCACACCGGGACGCCGGAGCTCGACGCGACATCGGCCAGGTGGCCCTCCTCGGGCGGGAGCGCGGGGTGCAGGGGCTCGACGTCGCCGTGCTCGGGGCAGGCCCAGGCGCCGTGGTGCTCCGGCGTGCGCAACGGACCGCGGCAGCGGACGCAGACGGGATCGGGCATGGATCCTCCTGCGAGGACGGTGTCCCGCGCACCGGCCCGAGTCAAGACGGCGAGCACGCCAGACTGATCACATGGACCTGCGGGTGCCCTGCGTCGGGGCCGTGGTGGTGCACGACGGCCGCCTGCTGCTGGTACGCCGTGGCCGGGAGCCGGGACGCGGCCTCTGGTCGATCCCGGGCGGCAGGCTCGAACCAGGCGAGACCCCCGCCGAGGGCTGCGCCCGCGAGGTCCTCGAGGAGACCGGGCTGGCCGTGGAGACCGGCGCCGTCCTCGGGACGGTCGAGCGGCCGGGGCTCGGCGGGTCGACCTACGTCATCGACGACCTCGACTGCACGGTGGCGAGCGCCGCCGTGCGCGCCGCGGATGGCCGTCCGGCGCTCGAGCCGGGGGACGACGCCGACGACGCGATCTGGGCGTCGTCCGACCTGCTCGCCACCCTCCCCCTCGTCCCGGAGCTGCTCGAGACGCTGGCGGGCTGGGGCGTGCTCGACCGCCTGCGGTGAAGCCGCGTCAGAGGGCCCGCATCCGGTTGTTGCGCGGGTTGTGCTCCACCTCGGCGAGGCCGAGGTGCTCGAGCACGGGCGGCACGTACGTCGCGAACCGTCCGCGATATCCCTTGCGCAGCCCGTAGAAGCCGCCCACCGGGTTGTCGGCGGCGCGGGCCCAGGCCTCGACGGTGCCGGGCTTGGCCTCCTTCTGCTCGTCGGCGTTCCCGAGCGGCATCCAGTCGCCGTACGCCGCGAGCATGGCGTGCAGGTCCTCGATGCAGCGCAGCCGGTAGCTCAACGTCGTGCTGCCCACCCGCACCCACAGCGCCGGCGGATCGGCGTCCTCGTCGGTCCAGGCGTCGAACTCCGACGTGCCGACGGGCGTCGTGAGGATCCAGGGGTCCGCCTTCGTGCCCGACCCCTCGACGTGGTCGCTCATGCCGTCTCCTCGTTGCTGGGTGAGGGTGATCCTGCCGTCGCCTCGGCGCCCGCGCGCAGCCCTTCGACGAACGCTCGCGTCGCCTCGACGACCGGCATGCGCCGACTCTGCCGCGGCATTCATGACACCGTGTGTCATGAATGCCCCGAGAGCTCGGAGGTGACGGGTGCGCGCGGCGCGGCTGCTCACGATCCTGCTGGTCCTGCAGTCCGAGGGCCGGGTCACCGCTGGCCGGCTCGCGCAGCTGCTCGAGGTGTCGCAGCGGACGGTGCTGCGCGACCTCGCCGAGCTCGGGTCCACCGGCGTACCGGTCTACGCCGTCCGCGGCGCGCGGGGCGGCTTCGAGCTGCTCGACACCTATCACGGGGATGCGCCCGCGGTGCCGGTCGCAGCCGCGGCCGGCACCGGGCGGCTGCGCCGGGTCCGCGTCCGCATCTCCCCCGCGGCACTGCAGCGCGCGCTGGTGCTCGGCATCCCCGAGGGTTGGCGGGCACGACCGTTCCCGGACCCCTCGCCCGACCACCCGGACTGGATCGAGGGGTCGTTCCGCTTCGCCTCCGACGACGAGGCGCTGCACCAGCTGATCGCGCTCGCCCCGGACGTCGAGGTGCTCCTCCCCCACGAGATGCGCGCCGCCATGGCCACCCTGGGCCGCCGAGTCGCGGCTCAGCACCGCGGCCCGTAACGCCGTCAGCCGCGGACTCGGGAGCGGTCGGGGTCGTAGAACGGGCGCAGCGAGACGCGCACGGGGTACGGCGTACCGGCGACGACGACCTCCCAGGATCCGCTCGACAGCCACTCCCCCGTGACGCCCTCGCTGCTGGTCACCGTCGCCAGCGCGACCGCGCCGCCGAGGGTGAAGCCGTACCCGCCGGCCTGCGTGTGGCCGACGCGGACGCCGTCGCGGTGCACCGGTTCGCTGCCGTAGAGCAGCGGCTCGGGATCGTCGACGAGCAGCGACACCAGCCGCTCGGTCCGGTCCGAGCGCGTCTTCTCGAGGGCCTCCTTGCCGCGGAACGGCGTCGGCTTGTCCCACGCGACCGCGAACGCGAGCCCCGCGGTCACGGGGGTGTCGGTGTTGTCGATGTCGACCGCGTAGTCGCGGTAGCCCTTCTCGAGACGCAGCCCGTTCATCGCCTGCAGCCCGACGGGACGCAGCCCGAGGTCGGCGCCGGCGCGCTCGAGGTTCTCCCACAGCGACGCCGCCTGGTCGGTGGGCACGTACAGCTCGAACCCGAGCTCGCCGACGTAGGTCACCCGCAGCGCGAGCACCCGCGAGTAGCCGATCTCGATGGTCTGCGCCGTGAGGTAGGGGAACGCGGTCTCGGACAGGTCGTCGGGAGAGAGCCGCTGCAGCAGCTCGCGCGAGCGCGGACCCTGCACCTGCAGCAGGGCGTAGGCCGACGTCTGGTCGGTGACGGTCGCGAACTCGCCCTCGCGGACCTCGGCGTGCAGCATCCGCTCGACGCGCCGGTGCGAGATGCCGGAGACGACGACGAGGAACACCTGCTCCTCGAGGCGGGTCACCGTGAGGTCGGCCATGATGCCGCCGCGCTCGTTGAGCCACTGGGTGTAGACGACGCGACCCACGTCTCCGGCGACGGCGCCGGCGCTCAACCGGTCGAGGACGTCGGCCGCCGACGGACCCTGCACGAGGAACTTCGACATGAGGGTCATGTCGATGACGCCGACCGCCTCGCGCACCGCGCGGTGCTCCTCGGCGACCCACTCGGTCCACGGACCGCGGCTCCATGTGTGACCGGGGTCCGGGACCTCGCCGGTCGTCGAGAACCAGTCGGGGTACTCCCAGCCGTCGGCGCACGCGAAGTAGGCGCCCTTGGCCCTCCACACCTCGTGCAGCGGCGCGCGCCGGATGTTGCGGGCCGACGTCTGCTGGAAGCTCGGGTAGGCGCCGTCGCCGATGAGCACGCCGAGCTGCTCGACGATGCGCTCCTTGCGGAACTGGAGCGTGTTGAGGAACGGCTCGGCGCGCTCGACCGAGTAGTGCGACAGGTCGACCGGAGGAACGCGGTCGACGAGCCACGACGCCATCGCGCTGCCCACGCCGCCGCCGGTGAGGATGCCGACGGAGTTGAGCCCGGCCGCGACCCACATGCCGTCGGCCTCGGGGACCGGACCGAGCATCGGGGCGATGTCGTGGGTGAAGCTCTCCGGCCCGCAGAAGAACGTGCGGATCCCGACGCCGTCCAGGCTCGGGATGCGCGCGCTCGCGAGGTCGACGAACGGCATGACCCGGTCGTAGTCGGGCGCGATCGTGCCGAACGCGAAGTCGTACGGCGCGCCCTCGGGGTGCCACGCGCCGGCGACGGGCTCGAAGAGGCCGACGAGCAGGCCGCCGCCCTCCTCGCGGAAGTAGCCGTAGGAGTTGGGATCCTCGAGGATGGGGAGGTCGCGGTGCACGCCCTCCATCGGCTCGGTGAGCAGGTAGTAGTGCTCCGCGGCCTGCAGGGGCACGTCGACGCCCGCGGTGGCCGCGAGCTGGCGGGTCCAGAGCCCGGCGGTGAGGACGACCTCGTCGCACTCGACGTCGCCCTGGTCGGTGACCACCCCCGTGACCCGTCGGCCGTCCTTCACGAAGCCCGTGACCGTGACGCCCTCGACGATCGTCGCGCCGCCCATCTTCGCGCCCTTGGCGAGCGAGGTCGCGACACCGACCGGGTCGGCCCGGCCCTCGTCGACGACGTACGACCCGAGGATGACGTCGTCGACCTTGGCGAGCGGGAACAGCTCGGCGATCTCGCGCGGACCGACGAGCTCGTTGGGGATGCCGAAGCCGAGCTGGAAGTCGCGCTCGCGGCGCAGCGTCTCGGCGTGCTCGGGACGTGACGCGATGCCGAGGTGACCGACGGCGCGGAAGCCCGTGGAGTGCCCGGTCTCCTCCTCGAGGCGCTCGTAGAGGTCGCGCGAGTAGCGCGACATCCACACCGAGGTCTCGTCGTGGTAGCCCAGGCTCGTGATGAGACCTGCCGCGTGCCAGGTCGTGCCCGCGGTGAGCTGGTGCTTCTCGAGCAGCAGCACATCGGCCACGCCGAGCTTGGTGAGGTGGTAGGCGATCGAGCAGCCGATCACCCCGCCGCCCACGATGACGATGCGGGCGCGGGCGGGCAGAGCGGTCACGGCTTCTCCTGCGTGCGGGCGGCCCAGGCGGGGCGTTCGGTGAATCGTCCGGTCACGCGGCCCACGACCGGGCCGCTGCGCCTCTTGTCGGCGATCGCGGCGCGCGCCGCCTGCCAGCCGGGGATGCCCACGACGCCGCCGCCGGCGTGCGTGGCCGACGAGCCGTAGTAGAGACCCTGCACCGGCGTGCGGTAGTCGGCGTACCCGGGGGCAGGGCGCATGTGGAACAGCTGGTCGATCGACAGCTCGCCGTGGAAGATGTTGCCGCCGATCAGGCCCCACTCCTCCTGCATCTGGTGAGGTCCGACGATGTCGCGGTGCAGGATCGAGCGCCGGAAGTTCGGCGCGACCGCGTCGTAGCTGTCGATCACGCGCTCGGCGTAGGCCTCCAGCTCGTCGGTGTGCGGCTCGTCGGCCCAGTCCTTGGGCACCCACTGCGTGAACAGCGACATCACGTGGATCCCCTCCGGGGCGAGGGTCTTGTCGAAGACCGTCGGGATCACGCCGTCGGTCATCGGCCGCTCGGCGGGGCGCCCCTCGCGCGCGTCCTGGAACGCCCTCTCCATCCACTCGATGGACGGTGCCATCTCCACCGATCCGGTGTGGTGCAGCTGCAGGTTCGTGCCCGGGTCCGCGGTGAAGCTCGGCAGCTCCGAGAGCGCGAGGTTGATCTTCACGACGCCGCTGCGCGTCTTGTAGTTCTCGATGTCGCGGACGAACTCCGGCGGCAGGTCGGAGGCCTCCAGCTGCTGGAGGAACGCCGTCTTCGGGTGCAGCGTCGAGACCACGACCGGTGCGAGGATCTCGCCGCCGCTCTGCAACGCGACCCCGCGCACCCTCCCGTTGCGCACCAGCACCTTCTCGACGCCGGTGTTCTCGCGGATCTCGACGCCGAACCCCTCGGCAGCACGGCGGATGGCCGCAGGCACCGCGCCCATGCCGCCCTCGGGGAACCCCCAGTTGCCCAGGTGCCCGTCGCCGACGTCGCCGATCGAGTGGTGGGCCATGACGTACGCCGTGCCCGGCTCGCACGGGCCGGCCCAGGTGCCGATGACGCCGTTGATGGCGAGCGCTGCCTTCACCTGCGGCGACTCGAACCAGTCGTCGAGCAGGTCGGCGATGCTCATCGAGAACAGCCGCGTGATGTCGCCGACCGTGCGCACGTCCACGCCGCGGTTGCGCCACGCGAGACCCAGCGTGCCCTTGAGATCGGAGTAGGACCTCGACCCGATGTTCGGCGGAACCTTGAGCAGCAGCGGTCCCAGGACGTCGGCGAGGCCGGCCATCCAGGCGTCCCACTCCTCGAGCCGGTCGGCGTCCTTCTTCGAGAAGCGCGCGACCTGCTCGTAGTTGCCCCGGGCGTCGTCGAGCGCGATCGTGAGCGACCCGCCCTCGGGATAGGCCTGGTAGAAGGGCCCCATCGGGAAGACCTTGTAGCCGTGCCGCTCGAGCGACAGGTCCTCGATGATCGTGGGCGGCAGCAGGCTCATGACGTAGCTCAGCCGCGTCACCCTGATCTCGGGCGCCTCCGGCCACGGTGCGTCCGTCGCCGCGGCGCCGCCGGTCTTGTGCCGCTTCTCGAGCAGGAGCACCTTCGCGCCCTCGCGCGCGAGGTAGGCCGACGCGACCAGGCCGTTGTGGCCGCCGCCCACCACGATCGCGTCGTACTGCTGTGCCGCCATGACAGGTGCCGCCGCCCAGGTCCGTCGTTGCCTATCGATTGATCGGCACCCTAGCAACCGCCCGCTACGGCTGGAAGGGTGCCGAGGGGTCCTCCAGCACCGGCGGGTGCCAGCGCACCGGGATGCCGTGGGGCGGCGAGTCGGCGAGCAGCACCCCCTGCCCGGCCGCCGCCCCGGCGGGTCCGTGCGGCCAGCCGCGGGCGGCGAGAGGGAACGACCGCCGGAGCCGCTCGCCGAGGAACTCGCGAGACAGATGCACGACCGGCGTGGTCGCGCTGGCCTGCGCGCCCAGCGCCTCGATCGCGGCGTCGGCACGCGCGCGCTGCTCGTCGTCGAGGTAGAGCCACACCGACGAGTTCCACAGCACGAGGACGGACCCCTCCTGGAGCTCGAGCGACTCGAGGTGGTCGACGACGTCGGCGCGCACCACCGTCGCAGGGTTCTCCGCGGCGAGCTGCAGGCCGCCGCGCAGCAGCTCGAGGCGGTCGCGCTGGTCGGGCCACACGTACGACGTGAGCAGCAGCCGCCCCTCGACGGTCCCGACGTCGACGGGGTCCCGGTCGCATCCGACGCGCTCGACCACCTCGGGCCGCGCGGCCGGGGGCAACGGGTCGCCCACCCACGCGTCCTCGAGCACCACGGGCGACGAGAGCGCACCCGCCTCGCCGCCCGGGAACGTCACCCGGACCAGGTCGGAGCGCAGCAGCAGCCCGGCCGACGTCCCCAGCTCGTGCACGCGGATCGGCAGCCCGTACGCCGACGCCACGTGCTGCAGCCCGCCGAGGAGGACGGCCGAGCGACCGGGGTCGTTGGTCTGCGGAGGCCCGGCGAGCAGCTCGGGCAGCCGGTCGCGGTGGTCGACGAGCGCGTCGACCCACGCTGCGAAGCAGGCGGAGCGGCCGGCGCCGTCGACCGGAGCCTCGCCTCCCACCGACGGGAACCACAGCGCCAGGGCCGGCGCGCGCCGCTCGAGCACCAATCGGTGCGCGGCGCCGAGGACCCGCAGCGGGACCATGTCGCCGTTGCGGGCATCGGACCACGGCGCGAGCAGCTCGACGAGACGGCCGCCTGCCGCGAGGTCGAGGGCCGCCGACCGGCACAGCGCCGCGTAGAGCGGGGATCCGTTGTCGTGCGACGCGCGGCTCTGGGCCTCGAACGCCGCGGCCAAGCCGGGCCGCTCGTCGTAGCCCGCCTGGCCGCTCATGACCGGCTCAGGCCACCGTCGGCGGCTGGCCGCCGTTCATGCCGTCCTTCACCGTCTCGACGATGTCGTCGACCCGCTCGCCCACCGTCGGCGCGACGGGCTCCTCGGTGGTGGGCGCGGTGGCGGTGGGCCCGCTGGCGGTGGGCTCGAGAGGCGGCGGCCAGCTGCCGCCGAGGCCGAGGATCTTGCGCGCCTCTGCGATCACCGCCTGCTCGCACAGCACGTCATAGCGCTGCGCGAGCAGCTGCTGGCGCGAGACGAAGTCGCGCTTGCCGCCGGTGAACGCGTAGGAGATCAGGCCGTAGACGATGCCGAACGCGGCGCCGTAGAGCAGGCCGAGGCCGACCAGTGGCCAGATGTTGCTGTTGCCGCTGCTGAACAGCCCCACGAACAGTCCGATGAGCATGCCGAACCACGCACCGGTCGCCAGCCCGTTGAGCGCAGCCCGCCCCCACGACAGCCGACCGAGCACCGACTCGACGATGCGCACGTCGACGCCGACGATCGCCGTGTTCTGCACCGGGAAGCCGTTGTCCGACAGCGTGTCGACGGCCTTCTGCGCACCGGCGTAGTCGTCGTACGACGCCAGCACCGGGCGCTTCGTGACGTCGGGGCCGATCGCGTTCCGCGCGTTGGTGCTCATACGAGCACCCTAGGCGGACCCGCGGTCGCCCCGCGAGCGGTCAGCGGGCCTTGTAGTCCTCGAGGAGGCGGCGGCCGATGATCATCCGCTGGATGTCGGCGGTGCCCTCGCCGATGAGCAGCATCGGGGCCTCGCGGTAGAGGCGCTCGATCTCGTACTCCTTGGCGTAGCCGTAGCCGCCGTGGATGCGGAAGGAGTCCTCGACGACGTCGCGGCAGAACTCGCTGGCGAGGTACTTGGCCATGCCGGCCTCGAGGTCGTTGCGCTGGCCGGAGTCCTTGAGACGAGCGGCCTTCACCATCATCTGGTGCGCGGCCTCGACCTTGACCGCCATGTCGGCGAGGCGGAACTGCACGGCCTGGTGGTCGGCGATCTGCTTGCCGAAGGTGTGCCGCTGCTGGGCATAGGCGATGCCGAGCTCGAAGGCGCGCAGCGCGAGTCCGCAGGCGCGGGCGGCGACGTTGACGCGCCCGACCTCGACGCCGTCCATCATCTGGTAGAACCCCTTGCCCGGCTCGCCGCCGAGGATCCGGTCGGCGGGGACGCGCAGGCCGTCGAACACCATCTCCGTGGTGTCGACGCCCTTGTATCCCATCTTGTCGATCTTCCCCGGGATGGTGAGGCCGGGCAGCACCTCGCCGAAACCGGCGGGCTTCTCGACGAGGAACGTCGTCATCTTCTTGTAGACGCTGGCGTCCTCGGCCGCCTCGGCGTCGGTGCGCACGAGCACCGCGGTGAGCGTGGAGCTGCCGCCGTTGGTGAGCCACATCTTCTGCCCGTTGAGGACGAAGTCGTCGCCGTCGCGCACCGCCTTGCTGCGGATGGCCGAGACGTCGGAGCCGCAGTGCGGCTCGCTCATCGAGAACGAGCCGCGGATCTCGCCGGCCGCCATCTTCGGCAGGAAGTAGGCCTTCTGCTCCTCCGTGCCGTGCTGGATGAGCATGTAGGCCACGATGAAGTGGGTGTTGATGATGCCGCTCACAGACATCCAGCCGCGGGCGATCTCCTCGACCGTCAGCGCGTAGGTGAGCAGCGACTCGCCGAGGCCGCCGTACTCCTCGGGGATCATCAGGCCGAAGATCCCCATCTCCTTCATGCCCTCGACGATGTCGGCCGGGTACTCGTCGGCGTGCTCGAGCTCCTGGGCGTTCGGGACGATCTCCTTCTCGACGAAGTCGTGCACCGCGCCGAGGATCTCGGTCTGGATCTCGGTCAAGCCCTCGGTCTGCGCCAGGCGGCCCATCGTGGTTCCTCTCGGACGGCGTCCCGCGCGCTCGGCTGCAGGCGCTCCATGGCTGACAGCCGCGAGTATGCCGGGACGTCCCTGCATCACGGCAGCCGGGGCGGAGGTGACGCCCACCACGTCAGACATGCGTGGACGCCGTCCATCGGGCGCCGTCCCACCAGCGCTGCGGCGCCTCGTGGAGCGGATCGGCGTACCAGCCGGGCGGAGCCGTGCGAGTGCGTGCGCGCCGACGCTCGCCGACCCAGCCGATCGTGAGCGCCACCACCACCAGGACGACAGGCAGGACCAGCGCGATGACGATACCGAGGAACAACGTGACGGAGTCGCCCATGGGACTCACCTCTGGTTCGAGGCTACGCACCAGCCGCGACGGAGTCGTCCGGACGACGCCGCCCCCGGCACCAGGACGGTGCCGGGGGCGGCGGAACGTGCCGTGACGGGGCGGTCAGGAGACCCAGTCGACGACCAGGTCGTCCTTCTCGCCGAAGCGGACCAGGTGGCGGCCCACGACGTCCTGGACGACGCCGAGCGACTCGGCGCTCGGAGCGTCCGCCCGGAGGTCGAGGACGCCGGTCCCCGGCACGACGAGGCACGAGCCCTCGCCGATCACCAGGCGCGAGCCCTCGGCCTCGTGGCGCACCTCGGCCTTGCGGGCGAGGTGCGCGAGGAGCTGCTTGGCGTAGCGCTCGGGCCGGTCGGTGACGACCGCCGCGTGCGAGGTGACGGTCATGGTCAGGCCTCCGGTCCGTCGGCGAGCAGCAGGTACATCGCACGACGGGCGTCGCGCAGGATGGTGGCTGCTGCCTCCGTCTGGGCCGCCGTTCCGGACATGCCGACCTGGCGGGTCGCCCCGTGCAGCTGCATGAGGAGCTCGCGCAGGTCGGGCCGGTCCTCGCCGCCGGCGAAGGCGGCGAAGGGGTCGGCCAGCTGCTCCTCGGCGACCAGCGCACGGCCGGACTCGGTGAGGCTGACGAGCTTGCGGCCGGACTCGGCGGTCACGCCGACCAGACCCTCGTCCTCGAGCTGGCTGATGGCGGGGTAGACCGCGCCGGGGCTGGGCGTCCAGCGCCCGCCGCTGCGCTCGCCGATCGCCTGCATGAGCTGGTAGCCGTGCATCGGCTCCTCGGCGAGCAGCAGCAGGATCGCCGCGCGGACGTCGCCGCGAGGCGCCCGTCCGCGACCGCGGGGCCCTCGGGGCCCTCGGGGCCCTGGACCGCCGGGCCCGCCGCGATGGCCGCGTCCGCGGCTGCGCGGACCGTCCTCGTGGTCGTGGTCGGGGGCGTCGGGGTGGTGCTGGAAGTACGGGTGCGGGCCGCGTCGCGGTCCCTGGGTGTGGTGGCGCTTCATGGTGCGCGCTCCCTTCTCGATGTTGTTGATGACGGTAACGATATATCGCGACTGTCACCACGTCAACCGCGGGGAGGTCCGGAGCATTCCCGGGAGGCGGCGGGGTGGAAGCGGCGGGCTGGAAGCGGCGGGCTGGAAGCGGCCGGGTGAGGCGGCGGACCGGGGCGGTCGGCGGCTCAGCCCAGCACCCTCCACTGGCGGCCGTCGATGAGCTCGCGGGCGGCGTCGAGGTGGCCCGCGTGCGCCGCGGTCTCCACGAGGACGTGCAGCACGACCTCGCGGACTGTGTCGAGCCGCCAGTCGCCGAAGAGGTCCTCCGGCCACCAGGCCGGCGACGCGTCGAGGTCGACGCCGCGCAGGATCTCGTCCGAGCGCCGCGCCTGGACGCGGTAGGCCTCGAGCACGTCGCGCACCGGGACGTCGTCCGGCACGGACCAGCCGTCGTCGGCCAGCACGGACGCCACGACGTCGGAATCCGCGCCGACCACGCCCGCGAACCAGAACCGCTCGTCGTCGAGGGTCAGGTGGCTCACCATCGTCAACGGCGACCAGCCCGACGGCAGCACGGGTCGGCGCAGGGCGTCGTCGTCGAGCCCCTCGAGGATGCCGAGCACATGGCGGCGCTGCGCTCCCAGATGGGCGATGAGCAGCTCGGTGTCGTCGTGGCGGGCGTCGGAGGCCATGCCGCGACGCTAGGCGTCGCAGCCGACGTTCAGAGCAGGAAGCCGGCGGGGAACGGGTCGTCGGGGTCGAGCATGTACTGCGCCGTGCCCGTGACCCAGGCGCGCCCGGTGATGGTCGGCACCACCGCGGGGATCCCGGCGACCGTCGTCTCCTCCACGAGGCGACCGATGAACTGGGTCCCGATGAAGCTCTCGTTGACGAAGTCGGTGTCCATCGCGAGCTGGCCCCGTGCGTGCAGCTGG
>JAKOVT010000372.1 GCA_029781935.1 Actinomycetes bacterium
GTGTTCGAGGCCGCGGCCCGCGCCCACGGCCCGGTGACCCACATCCGGATGGTCGGCGAGCATGTCTACGTCGTGTCCGACCCGGCCCTCGTCACCGAGATCTTCCTGACGCGGGCGCGCGAGGTGATGAAGGGCCGCGGGCTGCAGGCCGCCCGGCCGCTGCTCGGCAACGGGCTGCTCACCAGCGAGGGCGAGTTCCACATGCGGCAGCGGCGGCTCGCGCAGCCGGCGTTCCACCGTGAGCGCATCGCGGCGTACGCCGAGCAGATGGTCACCGAGGCGGAACGTCGCAGCGAGCGCTGGGTCGACGGCGCCGAGGTCGACATGGTCGACGAGATGACGTCCCTGACGTTCGCGATCGTCGGCCGCACCCTGTTCGGCACCGACCTGACCGGCGACGCGGCAGCGTTCGGCGAGATCCTCGAGGAGCTCATCTCCGGGTTCGGGTCGCTCTCCGCCATCGGCAACGAGCGCCTCGTGCGGGTACTGCCCCAGGGTCGTCGGCTGCTGGCGCGCGTGACCGACCTCGACGCCGTCGTGCAGCGCATCATCGACGAGCACCGCGACGACCGGGCGCGCGGCGTCGCGCACGACGACCTGCTCTCGTGGCTGATCGACGCGCGCGACCAGGAGGGCGCTGCGACGTACGGCGAGCGGATGACCGACGAGCAGCTGCGCGACGAGGTGATGACGTTCGTCCTGGCCGGTCACGAGACCACGGCGATGGCGCTGTCGTGGACCTGGTGGCTGCTGTCGTGCAACCCGCTGAGCGCCGAGCGGCTGCACGACGAGCTCGTCGAGGTGCTGTGCAGCGACGACGGCACGTGGCGCGCCGCGACGTTCGACGACCTGCCGCTGCTGCCGTTCACGCGCGCGGTGGTCGCCGAGTCGATCCGGCTCTACCCGCCCGCGTGGATCATGGGCCGCCGGCTGCTCACCGACCTCGAGGTCGGCGGCTGGCAGCTGCCGTCGGGGTCGATCGTGCTCGGCGCCCCGTGGATCCTGCACCGCGACCCGCAGCTGTGGCCCCGCGCGACGTCGTTCGTGCCCGAGCGCTGGCTCGACGAGCACGGCCGCTTCGACGAGAACGCACCGGGCCAGCCGCGCGGCGCCTACGTGCCGTTCGGCTTCGGCAACCGCCGCTGCATCGGCGAGCAGTTCGCCTGGACCGAGGCGATGCTCGTGCTGGCGACGCTCGCCTCGCACTGGCGCGCCGAGCTCGTGCCCGGCGGCAAGGTCGAGACCCTGGCCGCCGTCACCCTCCGCCCCCGTCACGGCCTCCCCATGACCCTCCGCGCCCGCTGAACCCACGACCCTGCCGGTCGAGGCAGCAGAGTCAGGTGCCGTGGCGGAGCTGGTGCTTGTACTTCTCCCACGGGCGCTCGACCAGGGGCTTGTACAGCAGCGTGCGCACCGGGAGCGGCAGGCTCTGCTTCATGTAGGCGCGGTCGGCCTCGTCGAGCGGCTCGAGGATCATGCCGAACGCGATCCCCATCCGGTCGCGCGGGATGCTCGCGCGGGAGTGCGCGCCGATCGCCTCCCACTCCTCCTTCGTGAGCGTGCGCGCGGCGAGCGGGACCACCTCGGCCTCCTCGTCGGCGAGGTGCGGCTCGAGGACGGCGACGAGGTCGTCGAGCGCCGACGCGAGCGCCTCGGCCCGCGCGGGCGTCGGGGCCGTGCGCCACTCGGCGCTGCACGCCAGAGCGGCGTCGATCGCCGCGGCGATCTGCAGGTGCTCGTGGTCGATCTGCTCGGTGCGCTCCGCCTGCTCGGGCACGCGCGCCTCGAGCAGCGGGTAGAGCAGCTCGTCCTCGCTCTCGTGGTGGTGTTGGAGCATCTGCAGGCCGAAGTCGACGTGGTCGGCGAGGAACGTCACCCGCTGCGGCGACGGCGTCGAGCCTGCGCGGAGCAGGCGCGCCGACTCGGTGTAGGCCGACCGGAACGTCGCGTGGATGATCCGCATGTCGCGGACGTCGATCGGCTGCGCAGCGCTCATGGCCGTCCCCTGCCCTCGGTGCCCCGTGGGGCGGACGCTAGCGCCGACGGCGCGCGGCGACGAGGGGTCGGCTGAGTCGTCTTGCTGACGCACGAGCGCCCCGACGACCGCCGGTACGCCGGTCCGCCCGGATCGGGAGCCCAGCCGCGCCGCCGACCCGCCGGGACCGCCCGCGGTCAGGACAGGTCGTCGAGCACGAGCGCGGCGGCGCCGGACAGGCCGGCCAGCGCACCGAGCCGCGCGGGCACGATCTCGCATCGGCGTACGAACTCCAGCCCGGCGTACTCGTCGAACGTGCGCCGCAGCGGTCCGAAGAACAGGTCGCCGGCCTGGGCGACGCCACCGCCGATGGTGACGACGTCGAGGTCCAGCAGCGCGCACGCGGACACGATGCCGAGGCCCACCGCACGCCCGCTGCGCTCGAACGCGGCCACGCACGACGGGTCGCCGCCGCGCGCGCCCTCGGCCACCGCGATCCCGGTCTGCGGGCCCTTCCAGCCGCGGCTCGCGGCGTACTCCGCCAGCGCCGGACCCCGTGCGATGGCCTCGACGCAGCCGCGCCCGCCGCACGGGCAGGCCGGACCGAGCGGGTCGACCACGATGTGCCCGACGTGCCCGGCGTTCCCGGTGCCGCCGTCGACGCGCCTCCCGCCGACCACGAGCCCGCCGCCGACACCGGTCGACACCACCATGCCGAGCACGTGGTCGTGCCCCTGTCCGGCGCCCCACCGGTGCTCGGCGACCGCCAGCGCGACCGCATCGTTGTGGATCACCGCAGGCCGTCCGCCCGCGTAGCGGTCGCGCACCCGCTCCAGCAGCGGGAAGTCGCGCCAGCCGTGGATGTTGATCGGCGAGACCCGCCCCTCGGGCCACCGCATCGGACCGCCGCAGCCGATGCCGATCCCGTCGTGCACCGGGGCGTCCGGGTGCGCCAGCACGCCGTCGAGGATCGCGACCACGGCCTCCCAGAGCACCTCGGGGTCGAGGCTGACCGGCGTGGGGGCGCGGTCGTGGACGAGCACCTCGCCCTCGCCGTCGACGAGCCCGGCGGCCAGCTTCGTGCCCCCGACATCGAGGGCGAGCACCACGGTCACCCCACGATCCGACCACATCGCGGCGCTGCCCGCGCACCGGACCGGGCGCGCATGCGGCGGAGGACGGGCGTGGGCGGGACGCCGCGAGGCGCGTCGTCCGACGCCGCTGCCGAGCTAGGCGCCGAAGGCGAGGACGGTCGCGCTGAAGCCGTGGACGTGGTTGCGGCCCGCCAGCGGGCCGATCTCGCCGGAGGTGAAGAAGCCGGCCACGCTCTCGGTGCCGAGCACGCCGCGCACGGCGGCGATGTCGTGGTCGGTGGTGGGGAACATCGAGCGGCCGCGCGCGCCCGCGGAGAACACCAGCGCACCGGCAACTGCCTCGAGCCCGATGCTGCGGCGCACGGCGCCGAGCACGGCGGACAGGTCCTCGTGGGCCGCGTTCTTGTCGCGGAGCAGGAACTGGACGGTGGTGCCGACCGGGATGACCTCGCCGGTCGTGATGGCACCGGTCGCGTGGTCGGCGCCGGTGATGGCGCGCACGAGGAAGTCGCCCTGCTCGTGCTGCTCGACGTACTCGTCGACGACGACGCCGAGCTGCAGGCCGCGCACGGCGTTGACCTGCTCCTGCTCGTCGAGCGACGCGAGCGCGGACTTCGCCTGCTCGAACGCGGGACGCCCCGCGAGCTCGTACAAGGTGGCGCCGTCGGCGCCGGTGACGGTCATGGGCATGCCGATGGGACGACAACCCTGCGACACGAGCGTGTGCACGGAGAGGTCGCCACCGAGGACCACGCCCACCGCACCGCGGTCGACGACGCGCCCGTCCACGAGCAGCCGAGTCGCTCCCGCGACGGGCGCACCGCTCGCCATGCCGCCCACGAGCGGCAGTCCGGCGAGGGAGTCGTGGGACCGCGCGACGAAGCCGTCGGCGGGGAACGAGTACGGGTCGGCGATGACCACACCGACGACGTCGTCGTCGCGACGCACCGGCATGCCGAGGACGGCCACGGACTCGGTCATCCGCAGCACCTCGAGGTGGAAGGCGCGCACGGACACCGACGGCATGGAGGCGGCCCAGACGCTGACGGCGTACCCGGCCTCGACACCGTGCCCGCCGGCCATGACGCCCTGGGCCCCGCAGCCCAGGGACGTGCCCGCGCCCACGAGGTCTGCGGCATGCACGAGAGCGCGCTCGGTCTCCTCGGGCGTGCCGCCCGACACGAACACGAAGGCGAGGTCCGGGGCGGTCCCGCCCAGTGCGGCCAGCGCAGCAGAGACGGCCCGCTCCGCGGCGACGAGCAGGTCCTCGTCGACCGCGAGGCCGTCTCCGACACGGGTGGTGGTCACACAGCCATGGTGACGCAGCGTGCCGATCGGCGTGGGATGTCCGCTGAGCCGAACGTATGAACATCGCGTCGCTTCTTGCGTCCGTGAAGAGGGATCGCGCGAACCCCGGCTCCGACGTACGGTCGAGTCGTGATGTCGTACCTTCCGCCCGAGCCCCCCGCCGACCTCCCCCGCACCCTCGGCG
Organism: Actinomycetes bacterium; assembly: GCA_029781935.1. Taxonomy (GTDB): domain Bacteria; phylum Actinomycetota; class Actinomycetes; order S36-B12; family CAIYMF01; genus Longivirga. The sequence continues at coordinate 4,562 of JAKOVT010000372.1, forward strand.
CGCTGCGCGCGTCGGGGCACGAGTACCGCACGGTGAAGGACGAGCTGCGCGACAACCTCGTCGCCGCCCTGCGTGCCGGCGACGACCCGTTCCCCGGGGTGGTCGGCATCGAGGACACCGTCCGGCCCCAGCTCGAGCGCGCTCTCCTCGCCGGCCACGACCTCGTGCTCCTCGGCGAGCGCGGTCAGGGCAAGACCCGTCTGCTGCGCACGATCGTGGGCCTGCTCGACGAGTGGACGCCGGTGATCGAGGGCAGCGAGCTGCACGAGCACCCGTACGAGCCGGTGTCGGTCTGGGGACGACGACAGGTGGCCGGGCACGGCGACGCGACGCCCGTCGGCTGGCTGCACCGCAGCGAGAGGTACGGCGAGAAGCTCGCCACGCCGGACACCAGCGTCGGCGACCTCATCGGCGATGTCGATCCGGTGAAGGTGGCCGAGGGTCGCACGCTCGGCGACCCGGAGACCGTGCACTACGGACTGGTGCCCCGCACCAACCGCGGCATCTTCGCCATCAACGAGCTGCCCGACCTCGCCGAGCGGATCCAGGTGTCGCTGCTCAACGTCCTCGAGGAGCGCGACATCCAGGTCCGGGGCTACGCGCTGCGCCTCCCCCTCGACCTGCTGCTCGTCGCGAGCGCGAACCCTGAGGACTACACCAACCGCGGCCGCATCATCACGCCGCTGAAGGACCGCTTCGGCGCCGAGATCCGCACCCACTACCCGCTGCGCCTGACCGACGAGGTGAGCCTCGTGCGACAGGAGGCCGACCTGCGCGCGCTCGTGCCCCAGCACCTGCTGGAGATCGTCGCGCGGTTCACCCGGCTCGTGCGCGAGTCGCCGGCGGTCGACTCGAGGTCGGGCGTCTCCGCGCGGTTCTCCGTGGCCGCGGCCGAGTCGCTGGCCGCGTCGGCTCTGCGACGTGTGGCCATCACGGGCGAGACGGCGGCCGTGGCGCGCGTGGGCGACCTGCCCGCCGTCGTACCGACCCTGCGCGGGAAGGTCGAGTTCGAGGTCAGCGAGGAAGGTCGCGAGGAGGACGTGCTCCTCCACCTGATGCGGCGAGCGGTGGCCGAGACGTTCCGCGCCCGGCTCGGCGGCGTCGACCTCGCGCCGCTGGTCGCACGCTTCGACGAGGGCAGCACGATCGAGGTCGGCGACCTCGTCACGAGCGACCAGGTGCTCGACGAGGTCGGTCCGCTCGCGGGCCTCGGCCGCATCGTGACCGCGCTCGAGGGCGACGACGCGAGCGAGTCGCCAGGAGTCGCAGCAGCGTGCATCGAGACCGCGCTCGAGGGCCTCTACCTCACCCGGCGCATCTCCAAGGACGAGGTGCCCGGCGGCGGCCGTGCGGTCTACGGCGGGGCGTGACGTGCCCTCAGTCGAGCGCCTCGACGGTGACCGCGGTGCCGTACGCCGCCACCTCGTTCATGATGTCGGCGATCTCGCCGGTGTCGAAGCGCATGGCCAGGACGGCGTTGCCGCCGACCTGCGCGCAGGCGAAGCGCAGCCGCTCGACCGCCTCGAGCCGGCTGTCGGACAGCATCTGGGTGTAGCCCTTCACCTCGCCGCCGAACATCGTGCGGAAGCTCGCACCGACGTTGGCGAAGGCGTTGCGCGCGCGGACCGTGATGCCGAAGACCTCACCATGCACCTGGACCACCCGGTAGCCAGGCAGATCGTTCATGGTCGACACGATGATCGGTGGGCCGGAGTACCGCGCCGGGCCGGCGCCGACCTCGGCATCGGCCTGCTCGGAGATCGAGGCCTGCACCTGGTCGGTCCAGCGCTCGCCGTCCCACCAGCGCAGCTGTGTCGCGTTCTCGGGGTTCGGGTACCAGCCCGCCGGAGTCGTCGCCATGGCCGAAGCCTAGGGGTCTCGCCGTGACGGAGTACCGCTACCACGCCTACCAGGACGGACCCGATCCGCTCGCCCCGCCGTACGACGCCGGCCGCGCGGTCGACGAGCTCGGCGAGCGCGTGCTCGACGGGTCGGGCGTGCGCGACGCGCTGCGCGACCTGCTCGAGCGCGGCACCGACGGCCTGCGAGGGCTGCAGGATCTGCTGCGCCAGGTCCAGCAGCGCCGCCGCTCGCTCGAGCGATCCGGCCGGATGGACGGCATGCTCGAGCGCGCCCGCGAGCTGCTCGACCGCGCGGTCGAGGCGGAGCGGCAGGCGCTCTTCCCCGACCCGAGCGACGACGCGCGGTTCCGCGAGGCGCAGCTCGACGCGCTGCCGAACCAGACTGCGCCGGCGGTCCGCGAGCTGTCGGAGTACGACTGGCGCTCTCCCGAGGCGCGCGCGGCCTACGACGAGCTGCGCGACATGCTGCAGCGCGAGGTGATCGACCAGCAGTTCCGCGGCATGAAGGACGCGCTGCAGACGCAGGACCCCGCGGTGCGCCAGGCCATGCGCGACATGATGAACGACCTCAACGAGCTGCTCGAGAAGCGGCAGCGCGGCGAGGACACGGAGCAGGACTTCCGCGACTTCATGGAGCAGCACGGGCAGTTCTTCCCCGACGACCCGCAGTCGCTCGACGAGCTGCTCGACCAGCTCGCGCGTCAGGCGGCCGCGATGCAGCGGATGCTCGACTCGATGTCGCCGGAGCAGCGCGACGAGCTCGCCCAGCTGATGGCCGACGCCCTCGGCGATCTCGACCTCGCGTCGGAGATGTCGCGGCTCGGCGACAACCTGAGGGCGATGCGCCCCGACCTGGCGTGGAACGGGCGGCAGCGCCTGCGCGGTGACGAGCCCCTCGGGCTCGGCGACGCCACCGAGGCGCTCGCGGACCTCGCCGATCTCGACGCGCTCTCCGACGCCCTCGCGCAGGACTACCCCGGGGCATCGCTCGAGGACGTCGACGAGGAGGCCGTCTCGCGCGCGCTCGGTCGGCAGGCGGTCGACGACCTGCGCCGGCTGCAGGAGGTGGAGCGCGAGCTCGAGCGGCAGGGCTACCTCACGCGCTCGGGCGGTCAGGTCGAGCTCACCGCGAAGGCCATCCGGCGTATCGGGCAGACGGCGCTGCGCCGGGTGTTCGCCTCGCTGGAGGGCGGCACACGCGGAGACCACGACGTCCACGACGCCGGCGCGGCCGGCGAGCTCACCGGCACCACCCGCGAGTGGCGCTTCGGCGACGAGCAGCCCATCGACGTCGTGCGCACGGTGAGCAACGCCGTACGCCGCCGCATGGTCGACCCCTCCTCGCCGCTCATGCGGCCGGAGGACTTCGAGATCCGCGAGACCGAGCGCCGCACCCGGGCAGCCGTGGCGCTGCTCGTCGACCAGTCGTTCTCCATGGTCATGAACGACACCTGGCGCACGGCGAAGACGACCGCCATGGCCCTGCACTCCCTGGCCACGACGCAGTTCCCGCTCGACGCGGTGGAGATCATCGCGTTCGCGAACCTCGCGCGCAGGATCAAGCCGCACGAGCTCCCCGACCTCGACGCCAACGAGGTGCAAGGCACGAATCTGCAGCACGCCCTGATGCTCGCCGGACGCTTCCTCGACAAGCACCCCGACGCCGAGCCGGTCGTGCTCGTCGTCACCGACGGCGAGCCGACCGCGCACCTCGACCGCGACGGCGAGTGGTGGTTCTCGTGGCCGCCCGGCCCGGAGACCATCGCGCTCACGCTCGCCGAGGTCGACCGGATGACCAGGCGCGGCGTCCCCCTGTCGTTCTTCCGGCTCGGCGACGACCCGCGGCTCGCGCAGTTCCTCGACGACGTCGCCCGTCGCAACGGCGGCCGGGTGCTGGCGCCCGAGGGCGACCGCCTCGGCGACTACGTCGTGAGCGACTACCTCCGCAGCCGCCGCGGCCGCCGCCGCTCCGCCTGACCCTCCCCGCGCTCCGCCCGACCCTCCCCCTGCCGTCTCACTCGGCCAAGTGCCAACCACAGCCCCGCTGGTTGGCACTTGGCCGAGTGAGACGGGTGGGTGAGAGGATGCGCGGCGTGCCTGAGGAGACCGACGACGCAGCGGTGACGGCGAAGAAGCGGTCGATCCTCGCCACTGTCCACGCGTCCTGGGACTTCAAGGGCCTGCCCCGCGAGGTCGGCATCCTCTCCGCGGTGGCGTTCTGCGTGGCCCTCGGCTTCGGCATCGTCGCGCCGGCCATCCCGATCTTCGCCCAGGAGTTCCACGTCTCGGCGTTCTGGGCCAGCTCGGTCATCAGCGCGTTCGCGCTCATGCGGCTCGTCGGGGCGCTCCCGGCGGGCTGGCTCGTCGACCGGGTCGGAGAGCGCACGACGCTCATCGTCGGCCTCACGATCGTGGCGGTCTCGTCCGCCGTCGCGGGCCTGTCGACGTCGTTCCCCCAGCTCATCGCGCTGCGCGGGATCGGCGGCCTCGGCTCGGCCATGTTCACGGTCTCGGCGCTCGCGCTGCTGCTGCGCGTCGCCGCGCCGGATCAACGAGGTCGAGCCGCAGCGGTCTGGCAGGGCGGGTTCCTGCTCGGCGGCATCGTCGGCCCGTTCTTCGGCGGCCTCGTCCTCGGCATCTCGATCCGGCTGCCGTTCTTCGTCTACGCCGCGACCCTCGGCGCAGCCGTCGTGGTCGTGATCCTCACGATGTCGCGCACGCACCTGCTCGACGCCCCCGAGAAGAAGGCCAAGGAGGGGCGCGAGGCGGCGCACTGGGCGCAGCTGAGGCACGCGCTGCGCGACCGGGCCTACGTGACGGCGCTCTCGGTGAACCTCGGCAACGGCTTCGCGTCGTTCGGGCTGCGCAGCGCGATCATCCCGCTGTTCGTGGTGAACGCTCTCCACCTCAACCCCGCCTGGGTCGGCTACGGCGCGTTCGCGTCGGCGCTCGTGCAGGCGCCGCTGCTGTTCGTCGCGGGACCCGCGACCGACACGCGCGGCCGGCGCTTCGCCCTCATGCTCGGCACCGGCGTCACCGCTGTCGGCTTCCTGCTGCTCGCCGCGCGCGAGTCGCTGCCGTGGTTCCTGGTGTCGATGGCGATCTTCGGCGCGGGCGCGGCGTTCCTCGGCTCCGGGCCGGCGGCGGTCGTGGGCGACATCACCGGCGGCCGCCGTGAGGGGCCGATCGTCGCCACGTTCCAGATGATGAGCGACGTGGGCGCGGTCGCCGGCCCGCTGCTCGCCGGCTGGGTCGTCACGGCCACGGGCTCGTACACGCTGGCGTTCGCTGTCGGATCGGTGGTCCTGGCGATCACCTTCCTGATGTCGGTCACGATGCCCGAGACGCTCGGTCGCCCGACGGCGCGCCACCACGACGCAACCCCGGTGACGACCGACGGCATCGACGGGCAGACTGCCGAACCATGAGCATCGATCCGTACGCCGGCAACCTCGACTTCTGGGAGAAGGCCGCCGCCACGCACGGCGTCGACGAGGACAGCGACCACTACAGGTTCGACGCCGTGATCGCGGGCGGAACGCTGATGACCCCGACCGAGCAGCGGGCCGTGGCCACCGCGACCGGAGGCACCGACGACGACCCGCTCGCGGGAGTCCGGGGCAAGGACGTGCTGTACCTGCAGAGCCACCTCGGAGCGGACGGCGTGGTCATGGCACGCGCCGGCGCACGCGTGACCTGCGCCGACTTCTCCGCGACCGCGCTGAGGCGGGCGCAGGAGCTCGCGGCGCAGGTCGGCGTGCAGATCGAGACCGTCGAGACCGACTCGCGCGCCATCCCCGAGTCGCTGCACGGCCGCTTCGACCTCGTCTACGTCACGGTCGGCGCGATCTGCTGGATCGACGACCTCGACCGCTGGATGCGCCAGGTGTCGCTCGCCCTGCGACCGGGGGGCCGCTTCGTCATGGTCGAGATCCACCCGCTCTACCAGATGTTCCTGAAGACCAGCCCCGAGGTGGTCATCGACTTCCCCTACGGCGGTGGCGCCAGCCTCACCGACACCGACACCGGTTCGTACGCCGCACCGGACGCGGAGTGGACGTCGACCACGACGAACTACGCCCACTCGATCGGCGACATCGTCACGAAGGCGGTGCGCGCGGGTCTGCGGATCGACGTCCTCGAGGAGCACGTCACCAGCGACATCGACCCTCGCGGCGACTCGTCCCTCGTGCGCGGCGACGACGGCAAGTACCGCCTGCTCATCGGGCGCGGCAACGAGGAGGGCTCGCAGCCCGAACCGCTGCCGGTCTTCCTCACCCTCCTCGCGACGAAGGTGTGAGGATGCGCGACCGCGGACGCTGCCCGATCGCGTCGACGTGCGGCGCGGAGGCGCGGGCATGACCGGCGTACCGCTGGAGATCGAGCGCAAGCTGCTCATCGAGGAACCCGACCTCGCCGTTCTCGAGGCGGCGGCGACGTCGGTCTCGGAGATCGTGCAGACCTACCTCGTCGAGGACGGCTGGGACGCCGAGCGGGTCCGTCGTCGCCAGGTGCGCGACGCCTCGGGCGAGCATCTCCGGCTCACCTACACGCGCAAGCGCGGCCGTGGTCCCGGTGTGGTCGAGGAGGACGAGCGCGAGATCGACGAGGACACCTACCTCGGGCTGCTCGCGCGCACCGACACCGACCGGGTCCCGATCGTGAAGACGAGGTACGTCGTCCCCTGGGCCGGTCTGCAGCTCGAGATCGACCGGTTCATCTCGCCACGCTCGCTGTGGCTGCTCGAGGTCGAGCTCGACGACGCCGACCGCCTGCACGACGAGCTCGAGCTCCCCGAGTGGGTACCGGTCGTCCGTGAGGTCACCGGCGACCCGGCGTACACCAACGCGGCCCTCGCCCGACCCTGACCCGCCTCAGCCCGGTCGGCTCACCAGTTCGCGCGGGTCGCCGGCACCGAGGTCGGTGATCCCCGCCGACCAGAGGGCGCCGCAGACCAGGGTGCGGCGGTGCGCAGCGAAGGTCAGCACGTGCGCGAGGAGGCCGCCGTAGCTGAACACCGGGGGTCCGAGCCGGTAGCCCGTGGCCTGCGTGCGCCAGCGCGACGGCGGTACGCCGTACGCGCGACCGAACGCCCGGGTGAACCCCTCGTGCGAGTCGAACCCGGCGTCGAGCGCCACGGCGAGAACCTCGTCGTCGGTGGTCAGGAGCCGGTGCGCCGCTCGCTCCAGGAGCACCCGTCGCCGTAGCGCCGCCGGCGTCTCGCCCGCCGCCGACCTGACCAGCCGGTCGACGTGGAAGCGGGACAGATGCAGCCGGGCGGCGAGGCCGTCGGGCGACGGCGCCTCGTCGAGGGACTCGGCGAGCACGTCGACGAAGCGGCGGAAGGTGTCGGTCGGCACACCACGATCGTGACGGCATCCGGGGGTCCGCGCTTGACCGTTCTTGCTCGATCCGTGTCTAGGGCAGCGACCAGTCGATCGGGGACGCCCCCTGCCCGACGAGGAGCGCGTTCACCCTGCTGAACGGGCGCGAGCCGAAGAAGCCGCCCGACGCCGAGAGCGGGCTCGGGTGCACGCTCGCGACCACCGGCGTCGTACCGAGGAAGGCCTGCGCGGTCTGCGCGTGACGGCCCCACAGGATGGCGACGAGGGGGCGCTCGCGCGCGGCGAGCGCGCGGATCGCCTGCTCGGTCACGCGTTCCCACCCCTTGCCGCGGTGCGAGTCGGACTTGCCGGGCGAGACGGTGAGCACCCTGTTGAGCAGGAGCACGCCGCGGTCCGCCCACGGCGAGAGGTCGCCGGTGGTGGGCGGTGGGACGCCGACGTCGGCGACGAGCTCGCGGAAGATGTTCACCAGGCTGGGGGGCAGGGGTCGTACGTCGGGCATCACGGAGAACGACAGCCCCATCGCGTGCCCGGGACGCGGGTACGGATCCTGACCGACGACCAGGACCTTGACGTCGTCGAAGGGCCGTGCGAAGGCGCGCAGGACGTTCTCGCCCGCGGGCAGGTAGCCGCGGCCCGCCGCGACCTCGGCACGGAGGAACTCCCCCATCCGTGAGATGTCGTCGGCGACCGGCTCGAGCGCGCGCGCCCAGCCCGGATCGACCAGCTCGGTGAGCGGGCGCCCTACCACGTCGAGGCTCCTGCGGGGTCCGACGGGCCGTCCGCGGTGGACGGCCCAGGGCCCCTGTGGATCGAGTGGGGAGGCGTGAGTGCGCCGTGGGCGTCCTGGGGCACCTTCATGCGGGACACGGGGGTCAGTCGGCGTAGGCGGGGGCGGTGCGGGGCCAGGGGCGGAGGCGCTCGATGCTGCGCGCGACGCTCAGGAGCGTGCGCTCGCGCCCGGGACGGGCGACCAGCTGCACCGACATCGGGGTGCCGTGCTCGGGGTGCACTCCCGCGGGCACGGACATCGCCGGGAAGCCGGCGAGGTTCCACGGCGCCGCGAACGGGGCCCACGGCACGTTGGCGGCCATCGTCGTGGCCCACGAGGTGTCGCCCCAGCGCTTCGCGGCGATCGGCGGCTGCGCCAGGACGGGCGTCATGAGGACGTCGTACTCCGTGAGCAGGTCGCCCGCCGACGCGATCCACGCGTCGCGCGGGCCCTCGCGCACGAGACCGCGGTCGATCACGAGCCTCCCGATCCGCGCGTGGGTGCGGACCCGCGGCTCGAGCAGCGTGGGATCGAGGTGCTCGGCCTCCAGCGCGGTGCCGGCGAACCAACGGGTGAGGGCCGCGATCGCGATCGGCGTCGGGTAGGACGGGTCGTGACGCTCGACCGTGTGGCCGTCGTGCATGAGCGCTGCCGCCGTCCGGAACAGCGCCCGCACGTGCTCGCGGTCGACCTTGACGAACTGCACGGGCGGTCGCGTGGACACCGCGATGCGCAGCTCCGGCCCGTCGGCGGCATCGCCGGCCGCGGCCAGGCTCGGGTCGTCGGCGAGCACCGAGAGGACGAGCGCCGCATCGGTCGCGGTCGTCGCGAGCACACCGTTCTCGGTGAGCCCGTACCAGTCGTTCGGCCCGACCTCGGCGGGGACGACGCCGTACCCGGGCTTGATGCCCACCAGGCCCGTGCACGCCGCGGGGATGCGGATCGACCCCATGCCGTCGTTGCCGTGCGCGACGGGCACGATGCCCGCCGCGACCGCGGCGGCAGAGCCGCCCGAGGAGCCGCCGGGCGTGCGCTCGAGGTCCCAGGGGTTGCGCGTGACGCCATACACCGAGTCGGTCGTTCCGAACACCCCGAGCTCGGGCAGCCGGGTGATGCCGACGACGACCGCGCCGGCGTGCCGCAGCCGCCGCACCACCTCGTGGTTGGCCAGCTGCGGGTGCGCGGGCGTCGCGGCCGAGCCGGCGCGCATCGGCTCGCCCTCCACGGCGACGTTGTCCTTCACCGCGATGGGCACGCCGGCCAGCGCCAGCGACCCCGACTCGCGCGCGGCACCGTCGGCGATCGCGCCGTCGACGGCCTCGGCCTCGCGCAGCGCCGCCTCGCGGCGCACGACCTGGAAGGCGGCGAGGTCGCCGTCGCGCGCGTCGATGCGGTCGAGCGCCTCGCCGACGACATCGACGGCGAGGCGTCGCCGGGAACGCACGCCCGCGGCGATGCCCGAGGCGGTCCAGTCGGTGCTCGTGGTGGCGGTCATGCCGGAATCCCACCACGTCGCGGTCGCGCGCACCCGCCGGACGGTCCGAGCGACCGCCTGGCGGTCCTCGCCGCCCCCGGCCGGGGCTACGCGCGGTGCTCGGTCCAGCTGCCGCCGTCCCAGTAGCGCTGCCCGCCGGATCGCTCGGGGTCCGGGTACCAGCCGGCGGGCGGGAGGGGCTGCGGCGCCGGGGCGGCGTAGGGCTGGGGCGCGGGTGCGGCGTACGGCTGCGCCGGCGCGGTCTCGGCCGGTGCGGCGTACGGGTCGTCGACGGGGACCGCGCCGGGGACCCCGGCCGCCGCCGCGGGGTCCGGTGCGCCGGTCGGGTAGCCCTGCGTCGGGTAGCCCTGCGTCGGGTAGCCCTGCGTCGGGTAGCCCGGCGCGGGGTACGCCTGGGTCGGGTAGGTCTGCCCCGGCGGCTGCGCGTAGCCGAGGCCCGCGGCCGCGGGGGCCGCGCCGTAGCCGCCCATCGCCTCGCGCTGCCGGCGCCGCGAGGACGACCGCTGCACCGCGCCGACGATGAGGAGCACCAGCCCGACGAGGCCGAGCAGCACGCCGATGCCGATGAGGGTGAGCCACTGCGCGGCCTTGCCGATCGAGCTCGCCGCCGGCGCCACGGACACCAGCGAGCCGGCCGTGGCGACCTGGATGGTGTAGCTGCCGGTGGTGGGCGGGTCGAAGGTGGCGACCTCCGCGAAGAGCTGCTTGCTGTCGCCGACGGTGTTGACCTGGTTGCCCGTGCTCCGGACCGGCACGGTGCCCGACGGGCCGGTGACCGTGATGTCGCTCGGCGACACGTTGCCGAGGTAGGGGTCGCCGGTCGTCCCCGATCCGCCGGTGGTCTCCTCCCACACCGCGTACGTCGTGCCGGCGTCGAGCTGGCGGGTGAACGACGTCGGCGAGGTCTGCGGGCTGCCGATCTGGCCGATCAGACCGCTCGCCGTGGTGGCGGTCCCGACGATGCCCGCGATGACGGCCAGCAGGCCGAGGAGGAGCAGCACGACACCGGTGATGAGCGAGCCCTTGCCGCGCAGCGGGGGCGCGGGCGCAGCGCCGGTCAGGTCGTAGGTCATGGATCCTCCCGGGGGGACGAGGTGGACCCATCCTTCCGCACGTCGGGGGTCGCTCGTGCCGAGTCCGTCAGACGTCGGCGAGCGCGTCGGCCAGCAGACCCGTCGCCGCGCCGGGGTGGTCGCGGGCGAGCAGCCCCGCCGCCGCCATCACGTAGCGGCGGTCGACCGTGATCCGCGGCCGCACCGGCACCTTCCACCCTCCGGCGTGGTCGGTCGTGACCGGCGCGAGCATCTCGGCGAGGAGATCGGGTGCCGCGTGGCGGAACACTCCGCCGCTCGCGACGACGACCGACACGTGCGACAGGTCGCGGCCCGGCGTGCGCCCGTCGACGGTCTCGGCCGGGCGTGCGTGGCGGCGCAGCGCGACCGTGAGCGCGAGCGTCGCGATCCGCGCGTCCATCGCGCGGTCCGCCGCCGTGGCCGGCAACCAGCCGGGGTCGTCGTGGCGCAGCTGCGCGGCGACCTCGATCTCGTCGTGCTCCGCGCCGGCCACGAGCTTCTCCGCGAGCGCGGCGTCCGCGACACCCGTGGCGCTCCAGCGCATCCCGAGATCGCCTTCGACGGTGCGCCCGCGCCAGAGCACCTCGACCACCTCACGGTGCAGCGAGGACTCCTCCGCGTCGGGCGTGAGCGCGGAGTAGACGTCGGTGGTGGCGCCTCCCACGTCGACGAGCAGCACGTCGCCGACGCCGGAGTCGGCGTAGTGCTCGACACCGGCGAGCACGAGGTCGGGGGTCGCTCCGTGCACGAGCCGCGCGAACCGCGGTCCCTTCGTGAGGCCCTTGCCGCCGATCACGTGGTGCACGAACACGTCCCGGATCGCGGCGCGCGCAGGACGCGGGTCGAGCACGCCGATCCGCGGCAGCACGTTCGCGCACGCGACCACGGTGCGTCGTCGCGCCTCGAGGGCTGCGACGACGTCGTCGCGCGCGTCGACGTTCCCGGCCACGACGTACGGCACCCGCGGCCCGGACGTCGCGAGCTTCGCCGCGTTGTGCCGCAGGACCTCGGAGTCGCCGCCGTCGGTGCCGCCGACCAGCAGGACGACGTCGGGTCGCGCCTCCGCCAGCGCCGCCACCCCTGGGCGGTCGAGCGGTCCGCTGGACACGTGCACGACCTTGGCACCGGCCGAGAGGCCCACGCGCGCACCGGCTTCCGCGGTGACGACGCGCTCGTACCCGACCACAGCGAGCCGCAGTCCGCCGCCTGCGGACGAGCACACCCGGACCTCGCTCGGCGCGCCGCCCGCATCCGCGACCACTCGGGCGACGGCATCGTCGAGGCCGGTGAGGACGTCGAGCCCGGGGCCGACCGTGGTGGGCACGGCGGTCGTCGCGAGCAGCCGCCCGGCGTCCGGGCCGTCGACGACGACGGCAGCGGCCTTGGTGAACGTCGAGCCGGTGTCGGCGCAGACGACGTAGGCCGGCCGCGTCACTCCAGGGCCTGCAGGATGTCGACGACGAGGTCGTCGACGGTCTCGATGCCCACCGAGAGACGGACCAGGTCGGCGGGCACCTCGAGCGCGGAGCCGGCCACCGACGCGTGCGTCATGCGGCCGGGGTGCTCGATGAGCGACTCGACCCCGCCCAGCGACTCGCCGAGGGTGAAGACCCGCGTGCGCGCGCAGACGTCGAGCGCCTGCTGCTCGCCGCCCGCGACGCGGAAGCTGACCATGCCGCCGAAGTCGCGCATCTGCTTGACGGCGACGTGATGGCCGTCGTGGTCCTCGAGACCTGGCCAGAACACCTGGGTCACGGCCGGGTGCGACTGAAGGGCCGTCGCGACCGCGCGCGCGTTGTCGCAGTGCTGACGCATGCGGACGCCGAGGGTCTTGATGCCGCGCAGCGTGAGCCACGCGTCGAACGGACCGCTCACGGCACCCATCGCGTTCTGGTGGAAGGCGAGGCGCTCGGCGAGCTCCGGGTCGTTCGTGACGACGGCGCCACCGACGACGTCGCTGTGGCCGCCGAGGTATTTCGTGGTCGAGTGCACGACGACGTCGGCACCGAGCAGCAGGGGCTGCTGCAGGTACGGCGACGCGAAGGTGTTGTCGACGACGAGGATCGCGCCGGCCGCGTGCGCCACCTCGGCGAGCGCGGCGATGTCGGCCACCCGCAGCAGCGGGTTGGTGGGCGTCTCGACCCACACGATGCGCGTCTGGCCGGGACGCACCGCCGCGGCGACCGCGTCGACGTCGGTGAGACGCGCCGCCGAGTGCTCGACGCCCCACGGGCCCGCAACCTTGTTCACGAGGCGGTACGTGCCGCCGTACGCGTCGTCGGGCACGACGACGTGCGATCCCGGTGCCAGCACGGTGCGCAGCACCGTGTCCTCGGCGGCGAGGCCCGAGGCGAAGGACATCGCCTTCGTCGTCCCCGCTGCGGCCCCGGCAGGGTCCTCGAGCGCGGCGAGGCAGTCCTGCAGCGCCGTGCGCGTCGGGTTGCCCGAGCGCGAGTACTCGTAGCCGTTGCGCAGCCCGCCGACGCCGTCCTGCGCGTAGGTCGACACCTGGTAGATCGGCGGCACGACCGCACCGGTGGTGGGATCGGGCTCCTGCCCGGCATGGATGGCGAGGGTCTCGAATCCGGCGTCGGCGCCGTACGGGTCGGTCACCGCGCCAGGCTACCTCCGCCGCGGCGCAGCGCGATCCGCCGTACGCCGCGGAGCCCGCGCGATCAGGGCTGGCTGAACGAGGGCTGCGGGCCGCAGTAGATCGTGCCGTCGCTCTGCTCGACGCAGTCCGGACCGAGCACGGGCGGCGAGTAGAGGATCGCGCCCGCAGCGCAGATGACGAGCAGGAACAGTCCGGAGATACGAGCCCAGACCTGCCACGCGTGGCTGGGCCGCGCGTCCGGGCTGTCGACCCAGAACCGGTTGAGCGAGAGCGTCCACCCCAGGTCGTCCGGGTGGAACACGAAGACCGCACCGATGAGGGCCAGGATCCCGAGTCCCACCCCCACGGCCGGGTCGATACGGCGGGCCCCGATCACTCCGATCGTCAGAGGGATCACGGCCATGAGCACCGTGCGCACCCACCAGTGGCCCGTGCGCGTGCGACGCTGCGCAAGCCCGACCCCCGTCATGCGGCGAGTATGCCCGTGCCGGTGCAGGGATGGCGAGGTCTCGCGGGATGCGGTGCCGCCGCGCAGCGGCGCGTCAGGAGACCAGGCGCAGGGTCAGGGGGTATCGGTAGGCGATGCCCTCGTTGGCGCGCAGCGCGCCGATCACGCCGAGCACCATCGATCCGACGATGACGATCGGCAGCAGCACGAAGCCGATGATCACCAGGCAGAGGAGCCCGCTCACGAGGCTCGCGATCAGCACGCTGATGTGGAAGTTGAGCGCTTCCTTGCTCTGGTCGGTGACGAACGCCGACCGCTTCCCGAGGATCACCAGGATCAGGATCGGCCCGATGATCGACAGCACGAAGATGGACAGGTGGGCGAGCATCGCCCAGAGCCGCTCGTCGGCGGGCGAGAGCGGCGGCTCGGCGCCGTAGTAGCCCGGCGGTGCGTAGCCGGGCGGCGGCGGGGGCGCGCTGCCGGGCGGAGGAGGCGGCGGGACGCTGCCGGAGGGCGGGGGCCCGGAGGGCTCGCCGGGTACCTGGTCGCTCATCGCTGCTCCTCGCGCTCGCTCCGACCCCACCACCGTAGCCCCGCGACCGTGCCGCTCGACGGGATGGCTCAACACGACACCGGAACGAGCCGATGCTCCCCTCGACGACCCGAGACGAGGAGATGCCATGAGCGCCGGCTGGTACCAGGACCCCAGCGTGCCCGGACAGCAGCGCTACTGGGACGGCAGCACGTGGACCGCGCACGTCGCGCCGGGACCCGAGCCGGCAGCGATCGTGCCCGCGCAGGCGGCCTACCCGACATACGCCGGCACCCGTCCCGGCTACGCCGTCGCTCCGCAGGCCGGATACGCCGTGGCACCCAAGAACCCCGCGCTCTCGCTGCTGGTCTCGTTCTTCATCCCCGGCGTGGGCTCGATGATGAACGGCGAGGTGGGCAAGGGGATCGGGATCCTCGTCGGCTACCTCGTGAGCTTCGTTCTCATCGTCGTCGTCGTCGGGATCGTCGGCGTTCTCGGCTTCTGGATCTGGGGCATGGTCGACGCCTACACCGGCGCGCAGCGGTGGAACCGCGAGCACGGGATCCTGTCGTGGTCAGGCGGAGGCGCGGCGCCGCTCGGCGAAGGCGCGCGCCTTCGCGCGGTTGCCGCAGATCGCCATGATGCACCAGTGCCGACGGTGCGCCGGGTCGTAGAACGTCCAGCCGCAGCCATGACCGGCGCAGCGTCCTGCGTGCGCGACCTCGCCGGTCGCGAGCATGTCGTACGCCGCGAGCGCCGCCCGGTGCACCGGGAGCAGGAGTCCAGCGGAAGGCACTCGTCCGCCGTCGAGCCGCACCGCGCCGTCGCCCGACGGCCGCAGCCCCGAGACGGCGGTCGCGTCCGCGACGAAGCCGTGCAGCTCGGCCAGGCCAGCCGCCGGGAACGGTCGCTCCTCCCACGGCGCGGTGCACACGTCGTACCAGGCCTCGCGCAGGGCGATGGCCGCCTCGACCGCGTGAGCTGCGGAGCGCGGGTGGGAGCGCGCCTCCGTTCTGAGGGCCCGCACCTCGCGGGGTGTCAGGAGCCCGACGTCGCCCGCCCAGACGGCCAGCGCGTCGTAGGACACGAGGTACTCGCGGGGCGCGTCACCGCGCCACCCTGCGCGCGTGTTGCACAGCTCGAGCGCGACGTGGTTCGCCACGGCATCGGGCACGAGCTGGCCCGCGACACGATGGTTGGGCACGACCCCTCCCGCTCGACGACCGTCACGGCTACCCTCGCATACTAACCGCTTCACGTCATGAAGCGGTTAGACGCGAGGAGGTGGGATGGGCGCGGTCGGCGAGCTCACCCGTGCCCGTATCCGGCACCGACCGGGGCGGTGGTTGCTCGTCGCGCTCGGGGTCGCGCTCGCCCTCGCGCTGCCCGTCGTGTCCGCCGCGACCGGCCGCGTCGTCGCGGCTCGCGCCCTGGCGTCGGCCGTGGAGGCGCTGCCTGCGGGCGAGCGCACCGTCGTCGCGGCGTACGGCGGCAGCCAGGACCCGGCCGAGCAGCAGCGCGACTCGGCCCTCGTGCGCGACGGGCTCTCCAGGCTGACCTCGGCGCCGGTGGTGCACCAGATGCTGTTCGGTGAGCTCGCCGACGGCACCGGCGGCACCTACCGCCTCGCCGCGTCCGATGCGCTGGCGAGCCAGGTGCGGCTCACGTCCGGACGCCTCCCTGCGTCGTGCGCTCCGCAGCGCTGCGAGGTCCTGCTCACCGGCCCAGGTCGGGCGCCAGACCTGGAATCGCTCGGTCTCGTGGTGGTGGGCACGGGCGAGCGCACCGACCCGCTGCTCCTGCCCGGCACCTTCGACCCGGGCCCCGCGTCGCGCGTGCTGCTCGGCTCCGACACCGACGCGATGCAGCGCCTCGCCGCGCTCGAGCAGTTCCCGCGCGGTGCGGGCTGGGTCGCACCGCTGGATCCCGAGCGGGTCACCGAGCTCGGGGTCCCGGCGTACGCGGACCTGTCGCGCCGGGTCGGCGACGAGCTGTCGTTGCAGATCAGGGCCCTCGTGCTCGCGGTGCCCGACGACGCGCTGCTCCGCGAGGACGCACGCGCGGCCGCGTCGCGCAGCCGGTTCGCCCTGCTCGGCGGCACGACGGCGGTCCTGGCCCTCGGCTTCGTCCTCGTCGCGGCCGCAGGGCTGCGCCGGGAGCATGTGGCCGCCGCAGGTCTGCTGCGTCGGCGCGGGGCGTCCTCGGCCGCGCTGCTGAGGTTCGCCCTCCTCGGTGCGGGCGCCGCGGTCCTGGTCGGCGCCGTCGCAGGCGCGGTCGTCGGCTGGATCGCGGCCGCCGCGGCGGCCGCCCGCACCCCGTTGGCACCGCCCCCCGTCGCCCTGGCCGACGGCGCGCTTCTCGACGCGCTGCCCTGGCTGGTCGGCCTCGCGCTCGTCGCGGTGGTGCTCACGACTGCCGTGCTCGCCTGGCCGTCGGCGCGCGAGTCGTCGGCGTGGCACGTCGTCGAGCTGCTCGCGACGGTGTGCGTCGCGGCCGCCCTGCTCGTGGCCGCGCGCGGCGCCGTCGGGGTCGCCACCGTCGCCGGCGATCCGCTGTCGGTGGCTCTGCCCGTGCTGGCGCTGGTCGCCGCCGCGCTCCTTGCGGCGCGGCTCTGGGTGCCGCTCGCGTCGTGGGTGTCACGACGGCTTCCGGCGGGCGCGGTCGCAGCCCGGCTCGCCGCGGCCGGCGGGGTGCGCCGTCCCCTGCGCACCGCGGTCACCGCGGGCTTCGTCACCGCGGCGGTCGGCAGCGTCGTGTTCGCGGGCGCCTATCGCGCGACGCTGCAGGCCGGCAGCGCCGACACGGCGGCCTTCGACATCCCGACGACCGCCACCCTCGGGATCGGCCCGCAGGGTGCGGATCCCGTGGCGCTCAGCGTCTCCGCCCCGCTGGC
>JAKOVT010000373.1 GCA_029781935.1 Actinomycetes bacterium
CCCACGGTGAACGGCTCGAACCTCCCCTCGAGCGCGAGCACCACCGTCTCGGCGAGGCAGGCGTAGGCGACACCCGAGGGCAGCCCGATGTTCTTCATCCGTACGTCGTCGCCCGGGAGCTCGATCTCGCCCGACTCGATGACGAGCACGTCGGGGCGCTTGGCGACGTCGTCGGCCGACAGGTCGAGCGGTCGGGCGACGTCGGTGATGACGCAGCCGGGCTTCACGGCCATGATGTCGAGGACGCGCTTCCCCGCACCCGACGTGGCGGTGACGATGAGGTCCATGTCCTCGAGGTGCGCACCCGGCTTCGCGGCCACGTGGATGGTGGCGCGAGGGTCGTCGCGCTCGATGTCCTGCTTGAGCGCGAGCAGCTTCGCCGTCTCCGGCGACACCAGCCAGAGCTCGTCGCACGACAGGGCGAGCAGCCGGGCGCAGACCGATCCGATGGCGCCGGTCGCGCCGACCACCATGGCACGGCCCTTCATCCGTCCCTGGTCGTCGAACTCGGCCAGCCCCAGCTTGACCAGTGCGTCGTGGGCGGCCCAGAGGGCGCCCGACGCGCTGTAGCTGTTGCCGGTCGTGATCGGCAGCGGGGCACGTCGGGAGACGGTGACGCCGGCGTCGCCGACGACCTTCGTGAACGCGCCGAGGCCCATCACCTGAGCGCCCTTCTTGCGAGCGATCTCCGCGGCCTCGAGGAGCTTGTCGTAGGTGAACTCGGGGCTGTGCGCCAGCAGCTCCTTGGGCGTTCCGCCGACGCTGATGAGCCACCCCTCGGCCTCGGCGCCGGTCGGCGAGGTGATGCCGCTGACGTGGCTGAACACGAACGGCGGCAGGTAGGCCACGCCCTTCTCCACGAGGTCCATCACGGGTGCCGGGGCGATCCTCGTCACGGTCGCGAGGGGCTCGACGGTGGTGAAGAACTTCTGCGACAGGGGGTGGATCACGAACGCGAACCGGCTGCGGCGCCGGAACCCGTTGGGCCACAGCATCCGCGGCCTGAGGTCGGCGGCGACGATCATGTCGAGAAGGTCGTCGTCGGTCAGCCGCTCGGAGCCGGCGGACACCGCGATCATCATCGCCTCGAGGACGGCCGGGGTGACGGTGACGTCGAAGGGCTGCGGGGTCGTGTCGAGCACGAGGTCGACATCGCGCGCGGCGAGCGCGGCCAGCCGCTCGTCGGACACAGCGGTGGTGATCACCGTCTTGCGGGCGAGGTCCAGATCGCCGAAGCCGACGATCTCGTCGTACGTCGCCACGACCACGTGGCAGTCGGCCGCGGCACGGCGGGCCAGGGCGGTCGCGACCGCGCGCGCCGGCGTGGGCACCGACAGCCGCGGCTGCCCCGGCAGGTGGCGCAAGGGCAGCCGCACGAGATCGGTCACCGCACCCGTGACCGGGTTCGAGTGCAGGCGGGCCGACACGTCCCAGCGCATCAGCGGCTCGGCGTACTCGAAGTTCTGCGTCCACTCGGCCAGGACCCGCACGGTGCGGGCGTGGTTGTCCCCGCCGAGGACGAGCGTCCGCGCGTTGGTGAAGTAGCCGGGCATCTCGATCTGGACCTGGCGCACCGCCCACTCGGCCAGCACGTCGCGCAGCGCGTGCCCGTCCGTCACCGGCACGTCGTCGGTGGCCCGGCGCACCCGCTCGATGGCCTCGAGCTCGCCGTCGTACAGGCCGGTCGCGCGCGCCTCGCGGATGCCGCTGACGGCGATGGCGTCGGCGGCTCCGGCCCACTCGCGCACGAGGTGCTCGGCCGCGCGCACGTCGCCGGAGGTGCCGACCCGCACGAGGCGGATCTCGTGGTCGAGGAAGCGCACCTTCTCGTCGTAGTCGCGGTCCGGCGAGGCGAGGCTGACGTTGACGACGAGCAACGGGTCGTGGCCGTTCATCGCATCCTCCTGCGTCAGGATCGGTCCAGGGCGGCGTCGGGTCTCACACCATCGCGGCGGAGCCGATCTCGGGGTGCGCGGCCCAGAAGTCGAGCATCCGGTCGGCGTACGACGTGAAGCCCGGGCAGCTCACGCCGGTGCCCTCGAGGTCGGCCTGCGCGTGGGCGGTGTCGTAGTGCGTCGGCGACACGAGGTAGTCGAGCGCCTCGGCCGGCACGGCGAGCATCTTCTCGAGCCCGGGCACCGACGAGAGGAGGGCGCGGGTGGGGCTCGCGGGCAGCCGGACCCAGACGACCTTCTTGCCCAGCCGTCCGGCGATGACGTCGACGGCCGTGCGGATGGTGGGCGGGTTCGGGTCGGTGAGCGCGTAGGTGCGGCCGAGCGAGCGGTCGAGCACCGACAGCGCGTCCATCGCGTCGAGCACGTAGTCGCGCGGCACCAGCGACGCCTCGACGGTGTCGGGATCCTTGAGCAGCGGCACGAACGCGAACGGCCCGGGCTGGCGGCGCAGGAAGGTGGCGTACATGTACGGGCCGTCGAACTTCTGGGTCTCGCCGGTCTGGGAGTCGCCGACCACGATGCCGGGCCGGTAGATCGTCGTCGGTACGCCGGCGTCCCGTGCCGCTCGGACGAGGACCTCCGCCTCGTACTTGGTCGACTCGTAGTGGTTGAGGAACCCCTGACCCATCTCGAGGTCGTCCTCGCGGAAGGTGCCGTCGTACCGGCCGCTGACGTAGCAGGTGCTCACGTACTGCAGCCGCTGCAGCCGGGGGAGGTCGCGGCACAGATCGAGGACGCGCTCGGTGCCGCCGACGTTGACGCGTCGCGCCACCGCCTCGTCGACCGCGAGGTCGTAGACGGCCGCGAGGTGCCACACCTCGACGATCTCGTCGCGGTCGAGGTCGTCCACGCCGAGCTCCGGCTTCGTGATGTCGCCCTCGACCAGGCGGATCCGACCGCGCACGTGCGGGTGCCGGGCCTCCAGGGTCGCGACCCGTGCGACGGCGGTCGGCAGGTGGTGCCGCTGCACGACGCACACGGCGTCGGCCTCATCGCGCCGGGCCAGCAACCGGGGCAGGAGCGCCGAACCGAGGAATCCGGGGAATCCGGTCATGAGCAGCGCGGCCACGGTCATCGCCTTCTCGGGTACGTCGGAAGCCGGTCGGACCCCTCGCCGAGGGCGCGGTGGCCCAGGCCTCATCCTTCTCATGCGAACGACCCGTGTCGCGGTGCGGGACGAGGGGGTCGTCACACCTGCTGCGCAGGCAGCCGTCCTGGC
The DNA here is from genome assembly GCA_029781935.1 of Actinomycetes bacterium. Classification (GTDB taxonomy): domain Bacteria; phylum Actinomycetota; class Actinomycetes; order S36-B12; family CAIYMF01; genus Longivirga. The sequence continues at coordinate 3,175 of JAKOVT010000373.1, forward strand.
GACGTGGGAGCGGTGCTGCCGGCGCTCTCGATGGCCGGGGCTGCGGCGCCCGGGCGAGCGGGTCAGTCCGCGTCGCGCCAGGAGGCCCAGAGGGCGGCGTAGGCACCGCCCGCTGCCACGAGGTCGTCGTGGGTCCCGAGCTCGCTGACGCGTCCGCCCTCGACGACGGCGATCCGGTCGGCGTCGTGCGCGGTGTGCAGCCGGTGGGCGATCGCGATCACGGTGCGTCCCTCGAGGACCGCGTTGAGCGAGCGCTCGAGGTGGCGGGCGGCACGGGGGTCGAGCAGCGAGGTCGCCTCGTCGAGCACGAGGGTGTGCGGATCGGCGAGCACGAGCCGGGCGAGCGCGAGCTGCTGGGACTGACCGGGCGCGAGCGCGTGGCCGCCCTGGCCCACCGTCGTGTCGAGGCCCTCGGGCAGCTCGTCGAACCACGGCCGCGCGTCGACCGCGTCAAGGGCCGCGACCAGCGCGGTGTCGTCGGCCCCGGGACGGGCCAGCAGCAGGTTGTCGCGGACCGTGCCCACGAACACGTGGTGCTCCTGGTTCACCAGCGCGACCTGCGTCCGCACCGACTCCGCCGGCATCCGGGCGAGCTCGGCGCCGCCCATCTCGACCGACCCGGTCCGTGGCGCGTAGATGCCCGCCATGAGCCGGCCCAGCGTCGACTTGCCGGCCCCGGACGGACCCACGAGCGCGAGCCGCTCCCCGGGCGCGACGTCGAGGTCGATGCCGTGCAGCACGTCGCGGCCGGCGCGGTAGCCGAACCGGACGTCGTCGACGACGAGCCGGTCGTCGGCGGGCTCGAGGTCCGGATCGGTCTCGGGGTCGGGCACGTCGCGCACACCCACGAGTCGAGCCAGGGACGCCTGGCCGACCTGCAGCTCGTCGTACCACATGAGGATCAGGTCGACGGGCTCCACGAGCATCTGGGTCAGGAGCAGGCCGGTCGTGAGCTGCCCGAGGGTGATCTGCCCCTGCGACACCTGCCAGCCGCCCCAGACCAGGACGCCGACCAGCGGCAGGACGTAGCCCATCTCGATGAAGGGGAACCACGAGCAGCGCAGCCAGAGCGTGTACCTCTCCCACGACACCCAGCGGCGGATCCGCGAGTCGGTGACGCCGATGCGCGCGTCCTCGAGGCGGTAGAGCTCGACGGTGCTCGCGGCGTCGACCGTCTCGGCGACCGACGCGCTCACCTGGGCGTAGGTCGACGACTCCGCACGGTAGGACTGCGGGGCGCGCGCGAAGTACCACCGCGACGACAGCCAGATCGGCAGCACGGCGAGCAGCCACGGCAGCGCGAGGGTGGGTGCCGACACGAGCAGCGCGACGAGCACGAGGACCGCGGTGACGATCGCGATCGAGATCTCGGGGATCGCGTGACGCACCGCCCAGGTGAGACGGTCGATGTCGGTGGTGGTGCGCGACACCAGGTCGCCCGTGCCCGCGCGCTCGACGACGCCGGTGGGCAGGTTGACGGCGCGGGTGAGGAAGTCCTCGCGCAGGTCCGACAGGACCAGCTCGCCCACGATCCCGGCGCGCAGGCGCGACATCCGGGTGAAGACGGTCTGCAGCGCCAGCGCCGCCACGAAGATCAGCGCGGCCTGGTCGATCGACCAGCGGGTCGGCTCCCCCGTGAGCCCGTTGACGATCCCGCCGAGGACGAACGGCCCGGCGAGACCGGCGACGGCGGCGACGGCGTGCATCGCGATGACCGCCGCGAAGGCGCGGCGATGGCGACCGAGCAGGTGCCGGGTGTAGCGCCGCACGGTCTCGTCGCTCGCGACGGGCAGCGACTGGCCGGTGAGGGTCGACGCGGCGACGGCGTCCTCGGGGGGCCTCATCCCGCGCTCACCTCCTCCCGGGTGACGACGGCGCGGTAGAGCGGCTCGTCGCGAAGCAGCGCGCGGTGCCGACCCGTCGCGACGACGACGCCGTCGACCACGAGCGCGACGGAGTCGCTGCGGTCGAGCATGAGGGGGGACGACGTCAGCACGATGGTCGTCATGCCGGGGCGCACGTCGCGCAGGCCGGCGGCGATGCGCGCCTCGGTGTGCGAGTCGACGGCGCTCGTGGGCTCGTCGAGGACGAGCACGGGCGGGTCGACGAGCAGCGAGCGGGTGAGGGCCAGCCGCTGGCGCTGGCCGCCCGACAGCGACCGCCCGCGCTCGGTGACGCGCGCGCGCATGGGGTCGGAGACGTCGGGCGAGGAGTCGACGAGCGCGTCGAGGACGTCGTACGCCGACGCCGCCTCGACGGCGGTCTCGAGCGCGACGCGGCCCGACCGCGGGACGTCGAGCAGCTCGGCGAGCGTGCCCGAGAGCAGCACCGGGTCCTTGTCCTGCACGACGATCCACGACCGCAGCAGCTCGCGCGGCACCGTGGAGAGGGCGACGCCGTCGAGGGTGACGTCGCCTCCTCCCTCGCCGAGACCGGCGAGGCGCATCGCGAGCGCGTCGGCGGTCGACTGCTCCGCGCACACGACGGCCGTGAGGATGCCGGGGTGGACGACCAGGCCGGACGTCGGGTCGACCAGCGTCGCGCCCGCGGGGTCGACGTCGACGTCGGCCGTCGGGTCGACGGTGCTCGAGCGCTCGAGGCGCAGCACCGCGACGACGCGACCGGCGGCGACGTACGCGCGCGTCCACTTCTGCGCGGTCTCGGTGAAGGTGCGCAGCGGCAGCAGGAGGAACGCCGACAGCCCGTAGAACATCACCAGCTGGCCGACGTCGAGCTGCCCCGACACGACGAGGTGCGCGCCGACCCAGGTGACGATGACGACGAAGAGGCCGGGCAGCGCGACCTGCTCGGCGTCGAGCAGCGAGTGGACCTTCGCCGACCGCACCGCCGCCGCACGGACCTCCTGCGAGGCGTCGTGGAACCGGCGCAGGAACAGCTCCTCGCCGCCGATGCCGCGCAGCACGCGCAGGCCCGCGACCGTGTCGGTGGCCAGCGCGGTGGCGCGCCCGACCTTGGCCCGCTGCTCGGACTCGGCCCGCTCGAGCGGGCGCAGCAGCGGTCCGACCGCGAGGCCGAGCACCGGGATCCCGACGATGACGACCGCGCCGAGGAGCACCGAGGCGTGCAGCAGGACGCCGGCGACGACCACGAACGCGACGATGCCGCCGACGAAGCGGGCCAGGACGTCGAAGCCGTTGCCGATCTTCTCCACGTCGCCCGACGTGACCGCCACGACCTCGCCGGTGCCGACGTGGCCGCGCAGCTCGTGACCCATCCGCACCGCGCCCCTGGTGACCAGCTGCTGGGTGCGGCTGCCCGCGGTGATCCAGTTCGTGACCGCCATCCGGTGGCGCAGGATGCCCGCGAGCGCCTGAACCGTGCCGAGCACCAGGACGATGGCGGCGGCGCGCAGCACCGCGCCGTTGTCGCCGTCGGACGCGCCCTGCACGGCGGCGCCGATGCCGATCGGGATCGCGGCCTGCGCGAGCATCCAGAGGATGCCCCAGGCGATGCCCGCCGCCAGGGTGCGCCGCTGCGCCCGCGTCATCCACCAGAGGAACGCCCGGGTGGAGCGCAGGTCCGGGACCCCCGGTTCGGCGAGGGGGAGGCGGGCGAGGGACATGGCCGCACGAGACTACGTCCGGCGAGCCCCTCCGGTCGCCGCGGTTTCTCCCGTCCGGGGCGACGCGAGCGCGAATGGACGTCGGGCGTGCGGCGCGGATCGCTAGCGTCGTCCTCGACGCGCCGGCACCTGCCGCTGCACCGACGACCCGAGGTGGCCCTGTGTCCTTCCCGACCCCTCCGCCGGAGGACGACAACCCGTTCGCGCCACCGCCCGCGGGCGGCGGCACCCCGGCGCCTCCGCCACCGCCACCACCGCCTCCGCCTCCGCCGCCCGCCGGCCAGCCGCCGTACGGCGCCCCGCCCCCGGCCCCGGCCGGCGGGCCGCCGCCGCCCCCGCCGCCTCCTCCGGCGTACGGCGCACCCGCTCCCTACGGCGCTCCGGGAACGTACGGCGCTCCGGGCACCTACGGCGCTCCGGGCGGCTACGGCTACGCCGCACCGCAGAACGGCACCGGCGTGGCGGCGCTGGTGCTGGGCATCGTCAGCCTGGTGTGCTGCTACCTCGGCGTCGTCACCGCCATCATCGCGATCGTGCTGGGCCGCAAGGGCATGGCGCTCGCGGACGAGGGCAGGGCGACCAACCGCGGCGTCGCCCAGGCCGGGTTCGTCCTCGGCATCGTCGGCGCCGCCATCCAGGTGCTCGTGATCGTCTTCGGGATCGCGTCGTCGGCCTCGCGCTCGACGGGCTTCGGCGGCTGACGCGGTCCGGACGCGCGCGCGAGCGGGCGGGGCCCGGCGACTACGATCGTCGGACACCGCCCGTTCCGCCGTTCCGGCTCCCGCCGTTCTGGCACTGACGTAAGGACTCCGGTGAGCACCGTCTCCCACCGCCCCGTCCTCGTGGTCGACTTCGGTGCGCAGTACGCGCAGCTCATCGCGCGGCGGGTCCGCGAGGCGCGGGTCTACAGCGAGATCGTCCCGTCGACCATGCCGGTCGAGGAGATCCTGGCCAAGGACCCGGTCGCGGTGATCCTGTCGGGCGGTCCGGCGTCGGTCTACGCCGACGGCGCACCGCAGGTCGATCCCGCGCTGTTCGTCACCGGCGTCCCCACCTTCGGGATCTGCTACGGCTTCCAGGCGATGGCGCTCGCGCTCGGCGGCGAGGTCGCGCGCACCGGCCTGTCGGAGTTCGGGCGCACCCCGCTCACGGTCACCGAGCCGTCCTCGGCGCTGTTCGCGGGCCTGCCGACCGCGTCGTCGGTGTGGATGTCGCACGGCGACGCCGTGCACCGCGCACCCGACGGCTTCGTCGTCACCGCCGTCACCGACGGCGCTCCGGTCGCCGCCTTCGAGGACCGCGCGCGCGGCCTGGCCGGCGTCCAGTTCCACCCCGAGGTGCTGCACTCCGAGAACGGCCAGCAGGTCCTCGAGCACTTCCTCTACACGGTGGCCGGCATCGAGCCGACGTGGACGTCGGCCAACGTCATCGACGAGCAGGTCGAGGCGATCCGCGCGCAGGTCGGCGACAAGCTCGTGATCTGCGGCCTGTCCGGCGGGGTCGACTCCGCCGTCGCCGCGGCGCTGGTGCACAAGGCGGTCGGCGACAACCTCACGTGCGTGTTCGTCGACCACGGCCTGCTGCGCAAGGGCGAGCGCGAGCAGGTCGAGACCGACTACGTCGCGGCCACCGGCATCCGGCTCAAGGTCGTCGACGCGTCCGACCGGTTCCTCGACGAGCTCGACGGCGTCACCGACCCCGAGGAGAAGCGCAAGATCATCGGCCGCCTGTTCATCCGGGTGTTCGAGGATGCGGCGCGCGAGGTCGTCGCCGAGGCCGGGTCGCACGGGCAGGACGTCGAGTTCCTCGTGCAGGGCACGCTCTACCCGGACGTCGTCGAGTCGGGCGGCGGCACCGGCACGGCCAACATCAAGAGCCACCACAACGTCGGCGGCCTCCCCGACGACCTGCAGTTCTCGCTCGTCGAGCCGCTGCGCACGCTGTTCAAGGACGAGGTCCGCGCGGTAGGCGCCGAGCTGGGGCTGCCGCCCGCGATGGTGTGGCGCCACCCGTTCCCGGGGCCGGGTCTCGCGATCCGCATCGTCGGCGCGGTGTCGCGCGAGCGCCTCGACGTCCTGCGCGAGGCCGACGCGATCGTCCGCGAGGAGACCGCCGCTGCCGGCGTCGACCGCGACATCTGGCAGCTGCCGGTGGTGCTGCTCGCCGACGTCCGCTCGGTGGGCGTCCAGGGCGACGGCCGCACCTACGGCCACCCGATCGTCCTGCGCCCGGTCTCGAGCGAGGACGCGATGACCGCCGACTGGTCGCGCCTGCCCTACGACCTGCTCGCGCGGATCTCCACCCGCATCACCAACGAGGTGCGCGAGGTCAACCGCGTCGTCCTCGACATCACGAGCAAGCCCCCGGGCACCATCGAGTGGGAATAATCCACCTGCCCTGACCTGCGCCGATGCAGATGCCTGAGGTCCGCGGCGGCGATTGCTCGGCCAGCGACGAGGAGAACGGTCGCTACGCGAGGCTGCCCACCGCTGAGCCGAGGTCGGCCCGACGTTGGCCGTCACGACGCGCGGAGGAGGCTGGGCACGGGTGCGGTTCACCGGCCATGTGGGGGGAGGCCCGACGGTCAACCGCGTCATCGAGTCGGGCGGCGCGTTCGCGCGATTGCCTCGATCGCACCGATTGAACGGGAGTGCCCGCGGTCCACGCGCTAAGTACCGAGCGTCTGCTCTCCAGCGCGCCAGGCGTCGAGGAACTGCTCACGAGTGAGCGCCTCCTCGGTGCGTCGGAGCAGGTCCCGGCTGGGTTGCTGCCGCGGCCACACGGTGCCGTCGCGGTAGGCCGCGGCGCTCGAGGCGCCGTACAGGGCCGCCGCCCTCAGGTGATCGCCAGCCATGGATGCGAATCCGGCGCGGTTCTCGTCGAAGCCGCTGAACGCACGGCCGCCGACGCTCTCGTGCAGCGCACGCCCCCGCTCGACCCACGTGGTCCCCAGGGCGGGGTCGGCCGTGAGGAGCGCGAAGAGGCTGAAGAACGACGTGCACACGAGCGCGGCGAAGGTCGCGCCCTGCTCGACGGCGCGCTCGTAGACCTCCTGCAGGGCGGTCGGATCCGGTGGCGCGGTCGTCGTCAGGGCGAGGGCGTCGGTAGCGAGCAGGAGATCAGCATCGGCGGTGGCTGCAGCCACCACTCGGACGCCGCTGGTGAGCTCGGACACCAGGGCGCGTTGGCTGCCGGTGAGCAGCGCGTAGGCGAGGCCGGCCAGCGCCCAGGCCAGGGTCCCGAGCCGCTCCACCGGCACGTCGAGCGCGAGGCCGGCGCGGGCTCGCTCCAGGTGCGGCATCGCAAGGTCGGTGCGGCCCTGGAGCACGAGCCTCACCGCGAGCGCGCACTGCACCTCGGCGGCGTGGACCGGGTCGGCGTCGCGAACCGACGCCGCGAGCTCGAGCCAGCTCAACCCTTCGATGAGACGGCGTCGCAGGTACCAGTAGCCGGTGAGCCTGGTGACGACGGCGACCCCGGCAGGCTGCGGGCCTTCCACGAGCAGCCGCTGCAGCGTTCCGCGGACGGCGTCGTAGTCGTCGTCGATGCGGTCGTGCCAGCCGTCGTCGGGCCCGAACGGGCGAGGCCCGCTCGCCACGAGGTCGTGCACCCAACGGTCTCGGGCGTCCTCGGCGTGCGCCATCTCGCCGGCGAGCACCAGCGCCCGCCGCGCGTGCGACCGCACCGTCGCCAGCTGGCGGAACCGCGGTCGACCGGTGGCGCTCTCGGGCGGGATGCTCACCAGAAGCGAGCGGTGCACGAGGAAGGCGAGCAGGTCGGGCACGCCGTCTATCTCTGCACCGGGGACGGCGCCGGGCTCGGGCGCGGCGAGCGCGAGCGCGGCGTCCGCGGTGAAGGGGCCGGGGAGCACGGAGAGCCGGCGGTGCACGAGCTGCTCGTCCGGCGACAGGAGGCGGTAGCTCCCCTCGATGGCGGATCCGAGGCTGTCGTGCTGGCTGCCACGACCTTGGCCGAGGCGACGCAGGCGGCTGGGATCGAGCGCCACCTGCTCGACGACGGCGGCGAGACCGTCGGTGCGCACCCGGGCGGCGGCGAGCTCGATCGCGAGCGGGAGGCCGTCGACGGCGGCGCAGATCTCCGCGGCCTGGGCGCGGACGGTGTCGTCGACGTCGAGCGCCGGGACGGCTTCGTGAAGGCGGGCCAGTAGCAGCTCAACCGCCGGCGACTGCTCGCCGCCCGTGCTGGTGTCCAGCGCGAGCGGACCGAGGGTCCAGATGACCTCGCCGGGAATGCCCACGGCCTCACGGCTGGTCAGCAGCACCGCACAGCGCGCGTCCGCGTCGGCGAGCTGGTCGATGAACGCGGCCACGCCGGTGAGGACGTGCTCGCCGTTGTCGAGCACGAGCAGCGCCTGGCGGCGACGGAGGTGGTCGACCGTGGCGTCGAGCGCGGTCCCGACCACGGGCGGTGCGATGCGCAAGGTCGACGCGACGAGCTCGGCGACCCTGGAGGCGTCGTCGATCGCGGCGAGGTCGACGAAGAAGGCGCCGTCGGGGAACGCCGCGGCGCTCGCGTGCGCCACCTCGACGGCGAGCCGCGTCTTGCCGCAGCCAGCGACCCCGGTGATGCTCACGACCCGGCTGCCCGCGAGCAGCCGGGTGACCCTGCCGACGTCGGCGGCACGACCGACGAGGGCTGTCGTGCGCGGAGGCAGCGCCACGTGGGGAGCCGGTGTCGGGGCCGACGGGGTGGTCGGCGGCGCGGGCGCGGCCAGTGCGGGGTCCTGCTCGAGGATGCGACGGTGCAGCGCCTCGAGCTCGGCGCCGGGCACGAGGCCGAGCTCGTCGTCCAGTGCCCTGCGGATGCGCCGGTAGGCCTCGAGCGCCTCGTCCGTGCGGCCGGCCCGGTGCAGCGCCAGCATCCGCTGGGCCCAGAAGCGTTCGTGCAGCGGTGCACCGGCGATGAGGGGCTCGAGGTCGGCGAGCGCCTGCTGGTGCTGACCGAGGTCGAGCAGCGCGTCGATGCGGGTCGCGCCGATGCCTGAGCGGACCTCCTCGAGCCGGGCGACGGTCGGTGCCGCCCAGAGCTCGTCGGACACCGGCTCGTAGGGCCGTCCCCGCCAGAGCGCCAGCGCGTCGTCGCAGCGCCCCAGCACACGGTCGGGATCCCCGGCAGCGACGAGCTCGCGTATCTCGCCCGCGTGCCGCTCGAGCAGCAACGAGTCGACGTCCTCCGTGCGGGCGAGGAGCCGGTAGCCCTCGCTGTCGGTCACGAGGACCTGGGGCGGCTGTCGCGCGGTGCGACCCGGCTCGAGGACCTGACGGAGTCGGAAGATGTGCGACTCGAGGGTCGACGTGCGGTCGGTGGGGTCGTCGCCCCACACCGCGTCGACGATCTCGGACGCCGACACGCGGCGGTTCACGTCGAGCAGGAGCCGCGCCAGGATCACCTGGGGACGGCGTCCCCGGAGCGGCTGCTCCTCCCCGTCGACCTCGACGACGAGCATGCCGAGGTCGCGGATCCGCATGTGCTCAGTAGATCGCACCGGGCAGCGATGCTGCGGACTTCATGCCGAGAAGACCCGCTGCAGGGCGGCTTGCTGGTCGGGTGTGAGCCGCCGGAGCACCTGGTAGGGCTCGGTGCCGCCCGACGTCCCGGCGCCCGCGACGGTGCTCGCTGCGTGGACGTCGGCCACGACGGCCTCGTCGGCGATGACCGCCAGCGCCGAGCAGCCGGGTCGCAGCTCGCGCCTGAGGTCGGCCAACAGGCGAGGGTCGACGCCGATCCCTGAGAGCGACCCGTCCAGGGCCTGGTGCGTGCCGCCGCCGAGACCAGCCAGCTCCGGGCCGGCCACGACGATGCCGAACAGCAGTCCCCAGAACCCGACGCCGAGGCTGTCGGTGCGGGCCGCGCCCTGCAGCTCCCGCACTCGAGGTGACGCGCGGCCGGGTACCCACGTGGCGAGGGCGCCGTCGCGCACCACCACGTCGCCTGCGGCTCCCTCGGCCAACCGCTGCTCGAGCCTTCGGGCGCCCTCGGCGTCCGGATACGTCCAGACGCTCAGGGTCGTCACGTCGGTGCCCCCGTCTGATCGGGCTCACGTCGTCTGCACATGGGTGCCTCCTCCAAGTTCCGCGACCACCATGGGCGACAGCCCTCCAACCGGGCTCCAACCGCAGGGCGGCCCGAGCGAGGGTCTGGCCGCAGCGCCGGCCGGCGGAGCCGGGTCATGACGTGCCCGAGACGGACCCCGCCCCCGTTGGACCCGGCTTGGAGCACGCGTGGAGGACCGGACGCGATCGTCGTCGCACCTCAGCACCACCACCGACGACGAAGGATCCGACATGACCATCACGAACGCCCGATTCGCGTGCTGCCTGGCCGGCCTCGCTGCCGTTGTTGCCGTCCTGTCCGGCTGCTCGGCCACGAGTGCTCCGGAGGAGCTCGGCGCCTCCACCGTCGCGCACGAGGCGACCGTCGCCGCGAGCCCGGCGGCCCATGAGGAGTCTCAGGTCGCGACGGCGACGGACGGTTCGTGCTCGAGCGGCTACAGCCACGGCTGGACCAGCGTCGACATGGTGATCACCAACAACACCCCGTTCACCCTCACCTTCGAGGGCGACCTCAGCGGCCCGAGCGCCGGTCACTGGCACCAGCGGCCGAGCCAGGTCCTCGAGCCCGGCCAGTGCGAGGTGGTCAACGCCTACGCCAGCACCGACATCGACATCTTCAACCTGAACGTCGTCTACTCGACCACCTGGGGCGACTACGTCCCCTTCTCGGGCACCGCGAACGGCACCGCCCCGACCTTCAACCCGAACGTCTTCGTCGGCGTGCCGCAGTACCACGAGAGCGGTCAGTACTGGAGCGGGTCCATCGACTCGCGATACACGATCACGTCGTCCGGTGAGGACGGCCTGCTCCACACGCACTTCGACCTGACGCTCTCCTGAGCGGCTCCGGGGAGCGATCGTGGCGCAACGCGCAGTGCTGCCCCGGTGGAGCTGGTCCGCCGTCCTCGCCGTGGGTCTCGGGCTGTTCGAGCTGCTGCGCCGGACCGTGGTCATGACCAGCAACCCGAACCTCGTGCCGGCCCTGCTCGTCGTCGGGGCTGCCGTGGTGCCGGCCGCCTTCGTCGTCTTCATCTACGGACGACCGGTGGCGTTCGACGTTCCGAGTGGCGTTCTCGCTGCGGTGGCCGTCACCGGCGGAGTGGTGGGCGTCGTGGTGGCCAGCACCTGGGAGTACGACACCCTGCGTCACCTGGGGGTGTTCTCGATGCTCGGTGTGGGCGTGATCGAGGAGACCGCGAAACTGATCGTGCCCGCGACCGTTCTGGTCGTCCTGCGTCGGTACCACCGCCCGGCTGACGGGCTGCTGCTCGGGGTGGCCAGCGGTGCCGGGTTCGCTGTCCTGGAGACCATGGGATACGCCTTCGTCGCCCTGGTCGGCAGCAAGGGCGACCTGTCAGCCGTCGACGGCGTGCTGGCACTGCGCGGAGCCCTCAGCCCGGCAGCACACATGGCCTGGACCGGCCTGGTCGCTGCAGCGCTCGGGGTCGCGGTCCTGGAGCACTGGTCACGTCCCTCCACGATCAGGTTCGTGCTGGCCGCTGTCGCGGCGATCGCACTTCACACGGCCTGGGACAGCATCGGCACCACGCCGGCGTACCTGGTGATCGGCGGCGTCGGTCTCGGCTCGCTGACAGCGGTGACGCAGCGCCTTCGGGGCCGACCGCTGGGAGCTGGTCGCCCTGTCAGCGCGGCTGGGCGACGCCCGACCCGCACTGGGGGCGCCGGAATCTGAGGCGGTTCCGACGTCGAATGCCCGAGCGGCTCACCCGTCGTGCGGCTCCGCGCCGGTGACGGTGGCGAGGAACCTGCGCAGTGCGTCCTGGGCGACCTGATCGGCCATGGTCGTCCAGTGGTTGGCTCCGCGCACGGTGACCAGCTCGGCGTGCGGGATCGATCGAGCGGCCCGCGTCGCCTGGTCGTAGGCGACGTTGCGGTCCTTGGTCCCGTGGACGATGAGGGTGGGAGCCGTGATCCGGGCGGCGAGGCCCGGGTCGAAGGAGCGCGCCTGGCGGCTGTCGTTGCGGAGCCCGTCGCGGCGCGGTCCGATCGGGAACACCGTCTCGGCGATGGCCAGCGCCGCCTCCACCGACCGCGCGTCGCGGGACGCGCTCCCCACCAGCAGCCGGGGGAACCTGCGGGCCAGCCGCACCATCGCCCCACCGGTGGACTGCCAGGCGAGGGGACCGTGCAGCAGCGGTCCGGCCTGGATCCGCATCGGCCCCGTGACCGCCGACCACAGCACCAGGCCGCGGACGCGCGTCGGGTGCTGGGCCGCCAGCGCGACGGCTGCCATGCCCCCTCCGGAGGCGCCGAGCACCACCGCAGAGTCGACCTCGAGCAGGTCGAGCACGTCCACGATCGCGTCGGCCTGCTCGGACGGGGTCCGCCCGGTGCTCAACGGCGTGCCGAGGTAGCCCGGCCGGGAGGGGGCCAGGACGCGAGCGGTACGGGTAAGGCCCAGCACCGTCGCCGCAGCCATCCCCTGGTCGGACCCGCCGGGCGTGCCGTGCAGCACGAGCAGAGGCAGGCCCCGGCCCGACTCGAGCAGGTCGACCGGGCCGGCGGGGGTGGTGACCACGGGCATCTCGGGGTGTTCCTCGCTCGTCGCCGGCTCTGGGGTGGGGCGAGGACATCGTGTCGGCTGGCGGCTCGGCGGGGTAGCCCGGGCGGGCGAGCAGCTCCGGTGACGTCCGCCTGGCCGGGCGGGACGGCGCGACCGCCCGACGCACGGACGACCGCGGACCGGGGGGAGGGCGGCACGGTGCGGTCTCGGCGCCCGCGTGACCGAGCCGGGACATCGGAGCGCGGCCGCACGGAGATCTGTGCGGCCGCGCTCGGGCTTCGGTCGTCGCCCTGGCACTGTCTTCCCCAGGGCGCTCGTGGTGCGGGTCAGCTGCTGGCGAGCAGGTAGGTGATGGTCACGTAGCCGTTCTTGCCGCCTTGGGCGTCGGTGCCGTGATCCACCGTCGTGTACCCGTCGACGAAGGCCGCCGTCAGGACGGCGGTCGATCCTGCGCCACCGCCGCCGCCGCTGTTGCTCATCTTGGTGCTGTCGGAGCCGTTGCCTCCGTAGCCGCCCTGGTACCCGCCGCCGCCCCCGCCGCCTGCCCCGCAGGAGTAGCACGCGGCGGCGCCTCCGAGGCCACCGGCGGGCGGGTCGCTGGGGACGCCGGGAAGGCCGCCGCCGCCCCCGCCCGTGCCCGTGCCGTTGGATCCTCGGTCGCCCTGCCAGATCAGGAACGTGCCGTTGGAGGTGGGGCCGTGGGTGCCGGCGTTCCCGCCTTGGGTGTTGCCGGTGTATCCCACCTCGACCTGGGCGCCCCCGGTGCTGCCGCCGCCGGCACCGCCGGCCACCACCACGAGCTGGGGGTCGTTGCTCCCGTGCTGGGTCTGGACGACGGTCGCGCCGCCGCCACCGGCTGCGCCGCCGTAGGCGTAGAAGCCCTTCCATGCGCCCTGGCCACCGGTGCCGCCCGTACCTCCGCTGCCGCCGATGCCGCCCCAGCCCCCGGCGCCTCCGGGTCGCGAGGGCTGGGACGGCTGGCCGGCCCCGCCGACCGAGATGAGCACCGTGTCTCCCGGTGACACCGGGGTCACGGCGTTGGTGACGGCCGCCCCGGAAGCACCGTGGGTCGGGTTCTGGCCCAGGGTGTTGTTCTCGGCGCCCCAACCGCCTCCGCCGCCGATCGCGGTGATGATGACCCCGCACACCCCGGCCGGCACCGTCGCCGTCTGCACCGCGCCGGTGTAGGTGAACTGGATCGGAGACTGCTGACTGTTGTTGTGCGTGCACGCTGTGTCGGCGAGGGGGGCGGCCAGGTCGACCTGGTCCTTCCCCGAGCCGGACGACGCACAGGCAGTGAGGGCCAGTGCCGCCCCCGCCACCACCACGACCAGCGCGCGACCACCGACGCGGTCGCTCGTCACCGCGTGTCGTCGCCGGGAACCCCGCCGGTCGTCGAGAGATGCCCTCGGCGTCTTCGTCGTGCTCCTCGAGAAACCGTCCATGATCCTTCTGCCACTCCCTGTCGGCTGCGACGTCGCGGTTCGACGTCGTGGGCCGACCGTGGCAGGGGTGGATCCAACGCTGCTCCAACCCGTGGGGTCGGAACGTAGCGAGCGAGTCGTAGGCCTCGACGACGGTCACGTGGGCACGCGGACGCGGGTCGTCTCACAGGCGGCGTACAGCTGCAACCCCTGTCGTTCCTGGGTTCCGCCGCTCGCGTCCCGGCGAACCGTCGGTGGTCGCCCCAGCCTCAGGCGGGCAGGTAGCGGGGCTCCCAGCGCACGTCGTCGATCCGGCCGCCGAGCTCGTCGCTGGTGCGCTGGGGTGCGAGTCCTTCGAGCACCGCGCGTTCCGCGACGGCTCGTGCGATGCGCCGCGCCACCTCGGCGATCTCGTCCACGGCCGGCAGCAGGCCGCCGGCCGGCCGACTGTCGCGACCGGCCTCCTGCGCCAGCGCGGTGGCCGCCGCGACGAACATCGTGTCGCTCACCCTCGTCGCCCCCGAGGCGACGACCGCGAGGCCCACCGCGGGGAAGATGAAGGCGTTGTTGCACTGCGAGACGGCCACCTGTCCCAGCGGTGTGTCGGCCGGCGGGTACGGCGAGCCGGTGGCCACCAGGGCGCGCCCGTCGGTCCACGTCATGACGTCCTGGGGGTCGGCCTCCGACCTGCTCGACGGGTTCGACAGCGGAAGGATGATGGGACGCTCGTTCGTCGCGGCCATCTGTCGCACGATGTCCTCGGTGAAGGCACCGCCGGCGGTCGACAGACCGATCAGGACCGTGGGCCGGTAGCCGGAGGTGACCGCCGCGAGGTCCGGATCGCCCGCCGCTGGTCCGCTCCAGGCGAGGGCGTCCGATGCCGGTCGGGCGAAGCGGCGCTGCGCCTCGCTGAGGTCGTCCCTGCCCTGGTGCACGAGCCCGTCGACATCCACGAGCGCGATCCGGTCCAGCGCCTGGTCGGGTGACAGTCCCGCCTCGAGCAGGGCGGCGTGCAGGAAGCCTGAGACCCCGATCGCCGCAGACCCCGCCCCGAGGATCAGGATGCGTTGCTGCTCGATCGGCACTCCGCTGATGCGGCAGCCGCTCAGGACGGTCGCGAGGACGACGGCCGCAGTTCCTTGGATGTCGTCGTTGAAGGTCAGCAGCCGGTCGCGGTAGGTGTCCAGGATCGGCTGCGCGTGGTCGATCGCGAAGTCCTCCCACTGGAGCAGGACATCGGGGAGCTCGTCCTGCACGGCTGCCACGAACTCGTCGACGAAGGCGCGGTACTCCTCTCCCGTGACTCGTTCGTGCCGCCATCCCAGGTAGCTGGGATCGGACAGCCGATGCGGATCGTCGGTGCCGACGTCGAGCACGATCGGGAGGGTGCGCGCGGGGTCGATCCCTCCGATGGCGGTGTAGAGCGAGAGCTTGCCGATCGGGATGCCCATGCCGCCGACCCCCTGGTCGCCGAGGCCCAGGATGCGCTCTCCGTCGGTGACGACGATGACGTCGACGGTGTCGTGCCGCCGGTTGCGCAGGACCTCCCGCAGTCGATGGCGGTCGGGGTAGGACAGGAAGAGGCCTCGGGGGTGGCGGTAGGTGTGGCTGAAGTGCTGGCAGGCGTCGCCCACCGTCGGCGTGTAGATGATCGGCAGCGTCTCCGCGAGGTGGTCGCCCACCAGTCGGTAGAAGAGGACCTCGTTGCGGTCCTGGAGGTCGCGCAGCATGAGGTGCTTGTCGAGCGGTGTGGCCCGCGACCGGAACGCCCGGTACTCGCGGTCGAGCTGCTGCTCCATCGTCTCGACGGCTTCGGGGAGGACGCCGACCAGACCCAGACGTCCGCGCTCCTCGCGTGTGAACGCCGTCCCCTTGTTCCTCAGCGGGTCGCCGATGACGGTGCGGTCGATCACGGGTGCTCCTCTCCGGACTCGGCGGGCCTCACGCGAACAGGGCGTCGACGTTGCTGGTGTCGTAGTAGCCGGTCACCTCGGTGACGACGTCGCCCTCGACGTGGATCACCCAGCAGTAGCGCATGTTGTAGTCGACGCCGTTCTTCCCGCGGCCGCCCGTCGAGCTGAACTCGACGACGCCCCACTCGCCCTCGGCGACGATCCGCTCGACCGTGGGCCGCGGCCAGGACTCGAGGTGCTCGTCGAGGGGGCGGTAGACGCCCTCGGTGTAGGCGGCGAGGCCGTGGTAGGTGCCCGAGACCGGTGACGATCCGGTCGCGGTCCAGACGATGTCGTCGGACAGCGCCGAGAGGAAGACCTCGGACGTCCAGCCGGACTCGGTCAGCTGCTCGAACCAGGTGCGCAGGAACGCGCCAGCGTCAGTCATCGTGCACTCCTTCATGTCGATCCCGATTCGCGGGAGCGGGTCTCGTGGTCAGGGAAGGTCGTGAGCGTCTGAGGGTGCGGCCGGTCCAGCCATGGGCGGGGGCTGCTCGGGAGCGGCCTGACCGAGGCAGACGAGGCAGGCGAGCACGTCCACCAACGGATCCACCGCTGCTGGACCGCCGCCGGCCGACGTCGTCCGGGTCATGTCGGATCTCCCATGGCCGAGTCGTCCGCGGACGAGTGACGGGCGAACGGGAACAGTCCGTCGGGATCGCGGCGGGCGCGCTCCGCATCGAGGCGGTCGTTCTGCTCGGACGTCCAGGAGCCGACCACGGCGCTGCTCCCGTTGGCACGGCCGACGAAGTTGACCAGGTTCACCGGTGCCCGCCAGGGCTCGACCGCCTCGAGGACCGACCGGACCACCGCGAGCCGCTGGTCGTCCGTCAGGTCCGGGACCGGCGCGGCGTACACGTTGAGCAGGTGCGCGGTGCCCCTGCCGCCGACGGTGTCGCCGTCGGCGGGCGCTCTGCCGGTGGCAGCGCCGAAGGTCCGGATCTCCACGGACGACAGGGGAAGGTCTGCTGAGAGGTCGTCCGCGGAGAGGATGGCGTCGATGGTGGCCGTGTCCAGCGCGGACAGCGGTGCGGCGCCGTTGGCCACCGGCATCGGAGCGGTGGGGTCGCCGTGGATGCTGCCCAGCCCCGCGTACGGGAGCACGCCGATGGTGTCGAGCAGCGGGCGCGCCACGTCGCGGAGGTCGGTCAGCTGCGTCGCGGCTGCAGCGGCCGAGTCGAGGCAGGCGAAGCGCACATGGGCCACGTGCTGGCCACGGATCTGCTCGGGAAGCGCCGGCGACGATGGCAGCCGCAGCAGCGCCACCGACGTCGTGCACGACTCCGGGAGCGCCGGCGCCCACTGGGCGTAGGCGTGCAGCACGTCGGCGACGTCGGCCGCCGCGAAGTAGATGCCGCCGCCGATGAGCTCGGCCAGGGTGGGCAGCCCGATCGTCACGGAGGTGACCACTCCGAAGCCGCCCTTGCCTCCGCGCAGCGCGCGGAACAGCTCGGGGTGGGAGTCGGCCGAGGCCGTGACGGGGCCGTCGGCCGGCGTCACCACGTCCACCGAGCGGACGTAGTCGCTGCTGTACCCCAGCGCGCTGGCCAACGGCCCCAGGCCGCCGCCGAGGAGGTAGCCGGCGACGCCGACACCGGGTGCTGACCCGCACACCGGGGCGAACCCGTGCGGGGTCGCGGCCGCCAGCACCGCGTCCCACGTGCACCCGGCGCCGATGCGCGCCGTGCGGGCAGCCGCATCGATCTCGACCGTGTCGAGCCCCCGCACGGTGATGGCCGGCCCACCGTCGACGGCGTGCAGCCTCCCGTGGCCGGCACCGAGCACCGTGACGACGACTCCCTGCTCTGCGGCGACGGCGACCGCCAACGCGACGTCGGACGGGGACTGCGCGTCGACGACGACAGCGGGCGTCATGCGGGTCCCGGTGTCGAACCCGGCGACGGCGTCGTCGTATCCGGCATCGCCGGGCTCGAGGACGACGGCCGCGCGTGCGGAACGCAGGTCGGTGGCGAGGGACATGTCAGCTCCTGATCGGGCGGAGGTTCGGTGGCAGGGGATGGGACGTCCCCGAGGTGGGGGAGAGGGACGTCGGGCTCGGCTCAGGGCTGTCGCTCGATGAACAGCACCGTCGGGCCCGGACGCTGTCGCGCGGCGGAGACGAGCTCGGCGACGTCGTCGACTGCCGTGGCACGTGCCGTGACAGCTCCGAACCCGCGCATGATGGCCTCGAGGTCGAGCGCGGGGTCGTCGAAGTCGAGCCCGACGAAGTGAGTGCTGTCGAGGCTGCCACCCGTGAAGCCGAGCCAGAGATCCTTGAGCAGCCGGTACTCGCGGTTGACGAAGCACACGACGATCACGGGGAGCCGGCGCGCGGCGGCGGTCCAGAGCGAGTGCACCGAGAACAGGCTGCCGCCGTCGCCCACGAAGCACACCGCGCTCTCGCCCGTGCCGAGGGTCAGGCCGGTGGCGAGCGGCATCGCCCACCCGAGACCGCCACCGCGAGGACTGAAGTGCACGTTGCGGAATCCGAGCGAGGTGGCCATGTCCTGCACCAGCTGGTCCTCCGAAGACCCCTCCGTGACCACATGCGTCGACGTGGTGTCGAGCTGCTCGAGCACCGCCAGGATCACCGCGTTCGACGGGTCGTCGTCCTCGGCGCAGAACCGCTCGTGCACCGCCGTCGCATCCGGCGCCGGGCTGTCCACCAGCGGAGAGGTGAGGTCGGCGCCGAGGGTGGCCGCCAGCCCTTCGAGGCTCGCGCGGATGTCTCCCACGACCGCGACATCGACCGGCCAGTCGAACCCGAGCTGGCTCGTGGCGGGCGCGATCTGCACGAGGCGCACCTCGGGCGGCACGGCCTGGGCGCCGGTGAAGGTGAAGGTGTCGATCTTCTCGCCGAGCAGCAGGAGCGTGTCGTAGCGGGACAGGATGTCTCTGACCTCGCTGGTGGTGGGCGGGAGTGCGCCCTTGAACGTGGGGTGGAGCATGTCGCACACGCCCTGCACATGAAACGGCGCGGCGTAGACGTCGGCGCTCAACGCCGTGGCGACGTGGGTGAGCGCGGGCACCGCGCCGTCCCACCCGGCGGCGTAGTCGACGACGATCGCGAGACGGGACGACGAGCGCAGGAGCTCGGCGACCTCGGCGATCGAGGTGCTGACCACGTCGTCGTGGACGACCGTGCGCTTGATGGCCACGCGGTCGGTCGATCCGGCCATGAAGTCCATGGGGACCGACAGGAACACCGGTCCCGTGGGCTGCAGGCCCGCCTGCGTCCAGCAGCGCTGCATCGCCACGGCCAGCTCGTCGACGCTGCGTGCCTCGTACTGGTACTTGGTCGCCGTCTCGGCCAGCTGCGTCGTGGGGCCGCCGAGCACGGGGTTGTGGACGAGGAACCTGCTGTCCTCGGTGCCGTTCACCACCATGAGCGGGATGCCGCTGAGGTAGGCGTTGCGCAGGTTGAACATGCCGCTGGCAAGGCCGGGGTAGGTGTGCAGGCTGACCATCGTGGTCTTGCCGGTGGCCAGCGAGTAGCCGGCGGCGATGCCGACCGCGCTCGGCTCGTTGAGCGCGAGGACGTAGGTCGCCTGCGACCCTGCGAGGGCGGCGAGGAACGTCGTCTCGGTCGTGCCGGGGTTGCCGAACACGTACTCGACGTCGTTGGTGGCGATGAAGTCCTGCACCAGCTCCGAGCCGGTCCTGGTCGTGGTCACGAGGGTCGGCCCTTCGGGGAGACGGACGCGGTGCGGTTGGCCGCGAGGTGCCTGGTCGCTGCTCCGCGCTCGGATCGGTGCGTAGGCGTCATGACTGCACCTGGCGCACGCTCAGCAGGAGGTGCGAGGAGGAGTGCACGGTGTTGCGGCTCGTCGTGCCGACGGTGGCGTGGCGGAAACCCATGATCGCCGGGGCGTCGTCGCGCTGGTCGCTGCTGGTGACGACGAGGCGCAGCCGATGACCGGCGGGGATCCGGTGCGCCGTGACCACGATCGGGATCCGGTACTCGACGACCTCGCCGAGCGGGACGGCGAGGAACGATCGGCAGTCGAGCACGGGGCGACCCGGTCGGCTCCGCTCCTCGTCGACCGTGCGCAGCCCGGCGCGGAGCCATCCCGCGGTGACGTCGTAAGCCGTGCCATCGGCCGCGACGTCCTGCACGGTCACGATCCACGCCGTGTCGACCGCCGTCGCGGTCGCGTGCAGGACGAGCTCGCTCTCGCCGAGGAGGTCCATCGGGGCGTCGAGGGCGTCGGTCTCCCAGCTGAGTCCCGCCGGCGGGTCGGTGGGCTTGGCCGGGCGCCGGTTGAGCCCGGCGCCGAGCTCGACGAATCCGCGAGATCCCTCGACCGGCTCGACCGCACCGAGGGCGCCGTCGGAGCGCAGAGCCAGCTGCTGGAGCGAGGTGCCCGCGGGCGGCCACGTCTCGGTCGCCTCCCACTGATCGATGCCCGGCACGACGTAGCGGATCCGGGGTCCGTCGAAGATGCCGGTGTCGCGTCCCTTGAGCCAGTGGTCGAACCATGCGAGCGCCTCGATGTGCAGGCTCTCCCACGGCCAGGCGAGGCCGTGGTGGCCGAGCATGGCCACCCGCACCTCGGGACTGCCGGTCAGGCCGTCCAGGGCCGGGAAGGTGCTCGGCAGGTGCAGCGGCACGTTGTCCCAGTCGCAGCCCAGGTACACCGGTACGTCGATCCGGTCGAGGAGCGGGGTGAGGTCGCGCTCGTCCCACCACGCGTCGCGCAGCGGGTGATCGACGGCGACGTCGTCCCACAGGTCGTCCCACGGGTGCGCGTCGTAGGCGAGCTTGGTAGCCGCGCGCATGATCGTGATCGCGGCCTCGCCGTCCATCGTGGCGAACTTCTCGTGCAACCAGTGGGCGCGCAGCACGTGACGCATCGCGTCCACCACCGGCCCCCGCCACACGCGGTCGCCGTGGCGGGCCGTGATGCCCACCATCGTGAGGAAGGGGGAGACGAACCCCGAGCTGAAGAGCCCGTGATGGTTGGCCGCCTCGTAGAGATCGGTGGTCACGGCGACAGGGAAGATCGCGCGCAGGTGCTCGGGCCTCTCGACCGCGGCCTCGAGCTGGGTCATCGCGAAGTAGCTGATGCCCACCATGCCGACGTTGCCGTCCGACCACGGCTGCGCCGCGGCCCACTCGACCAGGTCGTGCATGTCGCGACGCTCCTGGGCGTCGAAGAACCCGAACTCGCCGCCGGAGCCACCGGTACCCCGCACGTTGGCGATCACGTGGACATAGCCGCGCGGTACGAAGAAGTCCGTCGCACCGGCCTCGATGAACCCCATCGGAGCCCCGACGTCCTGGATCTGGCGTGGGTACGGCGAGGCTGACACCAGCACCGGGAAGCGTCCCTCGGCTGCCGGGCGATGAACGTCGACGAGCAGGTCGATGCCGTCGCGCATGCGTGCGGCGACGTCGACGTCGGCCGTCCTGGCGTGCAGGGGCTCCGACAGATCGCGGTACTCGCGGCCCGTGGTCTGCGGCCCGTTGAGCTTCCGCTCGCCGGCACCCGGGCCGGCCGACCCGCTCACGATCGCGCGCATGACTGTCCTCCCTCGTTCGGATCCCCGTTCGTGACCATCGTGTCGGCACGCACTCCAACGGCGCTCCAACGAGCTGAGACTCCCGGGTCCCCTGCCCACCACAGCCTGGAAGACCGCCGGCCTCACGTCCCGGTGCGACGCGAGGCCGTTGTTCGAACTGCCTGCTCCCGCGGCTCGAGGGGCAGGAGTGCCGCCTCGATCCGGTCGCCCACGATTGCCATCGCATCCCCGGAAATGCGGAAGCACTGAGGGAGACTGACCGGACGGGTGGGCTGCACGGTCTCGAGCCGTGACCCGGATCGGGAGGAGCGAGAGGTGGCGATCGAGCCGGACACCAAGGACTGGACGTGGGTGCTGGAGCGCCCGTGCCTGGAGTGCGGGTACGACGGCGCTCTTGTCGCGGCCGCCGACGTCGCGGCGCGCGTCCGGGCGACGGTGCCCGTCTACCGCCGGGCGCTGGCTGCCCTCGGCTCCGCGGTGCGCACGCGCGACGACCGGTGGTCGATCCTCGAGTACGCCTGCCACGTCCGCGACGTGCACCGGCTCTACGACTACCGCCTCGGGCTCATGCTCGAGCAGGACGACCCGCTGTTCCCCAACTGGGACCAGGACGAGTCGTCGGAGGGGTACGCCGCGCAGGACCCTGCTCTCGTGGCGGAGGAGCTCGCCGAGGCCGCCGAGGAGATCGCCGACGCGTTCGACGGCGTCGAGCCCGACCAGTGGCGGCGTACCGGTCGGCGCAGCGACGGCAAGGCGTTCACCATCGACACCTTCGCCCGCTACTACCTGCACGACATCGAGCACCACGCCTGGGACATCACCGGCGACCCCGCTGGCTCCTGGCTCTGACCCCGCCGCACGGATCGCCGTGCAGGTGCGCCGATGCGACGGCCACAGCCGCGACCTGGTGGATCCCGTGGGGAGCGAGAACTGCCTCCAGGGCGACCTGGGGCACCCTCACCGGGTATCAGGCGGCGTCCCCCACCGCTCGACCAGCGGTCGGTCAGATCTCGCCGTCGAGGACGAGGCGGAGGACCTCGGTCTCGCGCGCCGTCCACGGGGCGGCGCCGCCGGCAGCGAGCAGCGCCTCGTTCGCGCGCAGCGCCTCGGCCGGCGCGATCCACACCGCCGTGAGCCCGAGGTCGCGCTCGTAGTCGTCGAGCCCGGTCGCGCCCGCGTCGAGGGAGACGGTGGCCCGGTAGTACGTCGAGACCATCTCGAAGACGGCGTCGTGGTCGAACGCGTCCGCTCGCCGCTCCACGACGTGCAGCACGGCGGGACCGAGAGCCGCCAGGCCGTGGCCGGTCTCCTCGCGCAGCTCGCGCGCGAGGGTCTGCTCGTGGCTCTCACCGGGCCGGACCCCGCCGCCGGGCAGCTTGTGGTCGCCGGAGGCGGGGGTCACCAGGAGCAGCAGCAGCCCGTCGCGCTCCACGACCGCCTTGGCCGCCTCGCGCCGCACGACGCGGGAGCGTGCGGGCACGACGGTCCCGAGCTCGAGGCGGCGCACCCGTCCAGCGTGCCGGACCCGGTTGGCGGCGGGGCTCCCGGGGTAGGGCGCGGGTGCGGTACGCTCGTGCCGTACGAGTAGTGGAGCGCTCCCACGTCCGGTTGCTACTGTGTCGCCGCCGGTTCGGCCGAGGGGGGCGTCCGCGCCGCTCGTCCACGCCCGCACCACAGGAGGACCCTCCGTGTCCGTGCCGACCTCGGCCCCCGCTCCCAGCGCCCCCGCGTCCTCGTCGCGCCACTTCCCGCCGGGCTTCGTCTGGGGCGCCGCCACCGCCGCCTTCCAGATCGAGGGGGCGACCACCGCGGACGGCCGGTCGCCGTCGATCTGGGACACCCTCTGCGAGCGCCCGGGTGCGGTCCTGGACGGGTCCGACGGCTCGGTGGCGTGCGACCACTACCACCGCTGGGAGTCCGACCTCGACCTGCTCGCCGGCCTCGGCCTCACGGCGTACCGCTTCTCGATCTCGTGGCCGCGCATCTGCCCCGGGGGCAAGGGGGAGCCGAACGAGAAGGGGCTGGGGTTCTACGACCGGCTCGTCGACGGCCTGCTCGCGCGGGGCATCACGCCCTACGCCACGCTCTACCACTGGGACCTGCCGCAGGTGCTCGAGGACAAGGGCGGTTGGCGCTCACGCGACACGGCGTACCGGTTCGCGGAGTACGCCGCGATCACCCAGCACCGCCTCGGCGACCGGGTGAAGCACTGGGCGACCCTCAACGAGCCGTGGTGCTCGGCCTTCCTCGGCCACGCGTCGGGCGAGCACGCCCCCGGGCGCACCGACCAGGCCGAGGCCGTCGTCGCCAGCCACCACCTGCTGCTCGGCCACGGCCTCGCGACCGAGGCGCTGCACGGCGGCCGTCGCCCGGCGGAGGTCGGCGTCGTCCTCAACCACTACGACATCACGCCCGCGAGCGACTCGCCGGCGGACGTCGACGCCGCGCGGCGGCTCGACGGCCAGCAGAACCGCTGGTGGCTCGACGCCCTCTACACCGGTGCCTATCCCGCCGACATCGTCGAGGACTTCGCGCGGTGGACCGACATGTCCTTCGTGCAGGACGGCGATCTCGCGGCGATCTCGTCGCGCCTGGACTGGATGGGCATCAACTACTACAGCTCCTTCGTCGCACGCGGCCTCGGCGCCCCCGCCCCCGCCGGCCCGCGACCCACTCCCTGGATCGGTTGCGAGGACGTCGAGCTCGTCCCGAACGGCGAGCCCGTCACCCACATGGGGTGGGATGTCGTCCCGTCCGGGCTGACGAAGGTGCTCGAGCGCATCTCCCGCGACTACGACGCACCGCCGCTGTTCATCACCGAGAACGGTGCGGCCTACGACGACGTGGTCGTCGACGGCCAGGTGGAGGACCCGGACCGGATCGCGTATATCGACGCCCACCTGCGCGCCGCGCTCGACGCCATCGACGCCGGCGTCGACCTGCGCGGGTACTTCGTCTGGTCGCTCATGGACAACTTCGAGTGGGCGTGGGGATACACCCGCCGGTTCGGCGTGGTCCGCGTCGACTACGACACCCTCGAGCGCACGCCGAAGGCCAGCGCTCACGCCTACGCCGCCATCGCCCGCGAGAACGGCTGGGCCTGAAGGACTCCTGGGGCCGTTCCCGGACGCATCGGGAGCGGGGAACGGCCCCAGGGCCAGCACGACGACGGCCGCCCCGCAGCAGCGGGGCGGCCGTCGTGGTGTGCGGGTGCGGTCAGGTGGACTCGCGCTGCACGAGGGTCACCGGGATGACCTCGTGGCGCGGGGCACCGCCGCCGAGCTGCTCGAGCAGCAGGGAGGCCATGGCCACCCCGAAGCCCTGCACATCCTGCGCCATCGTCGACAGCGTGGGGCTCGAGGTCTCGGCGAGCAGGTCGTCGAAGCCGATGACGGCGACGTCGCCCGGCACCGACTTGCCGACGACGCGCAGCTCGCGGAGCGCGCCGAAGGCCATGAGGTCGTTCATCGCGAACACCGCGTCGAGGTCGGGCACACGCGACAGGAGACGGCCCATCGCGTCGGCACCCGACTCGATGGTGAACGAGGCGTGCTCCACGAAATCGTCGCCGGCGTCGAGACCGGCGTCCTTGATCGCCTCCTGCCAGCCGGCGAGACGGTCCTGGACCACGGTCATGCCCTCGGGCCCGGTGATGACGCCGATGCGCCGACGGCCGCGCTCGAGGAGGTGCTCGACGGCCGCGCGGGCGCCGATGCGGTTCTCGGAGTCGACCCAACCCACGCGGTCGACGAGCGACTCGGCCGGCCGGCCGGCGGTGACCGCGGTGACGCCGGCCTCGATGAGGGAGTTGACGAGGGACTCGTCGCCGCCGCCGCGGATGATCAGCACGCCGTCGAGGCGGGTGGTCGCGAGCTCGACGAGCTTCTCGCGCTCGGACTCCTCGGTGGCCAGCGACAGGATCAAGGCGACGCCGTCCTCCGCGAGGCGGTCGTGAGCGCCGCGGGCGAGCTCGCCGAAGAACGGATCGGTCCAGAGCTTGTCCTGCGGCTCGTTGACCAGCAGGCCCACCAGTCCGGTTCGGCCGGTGACCAGGCTGCGGGCGGCGAGGTTCGGGCGGTAGTGCAGCTCGGCGGCCGCGCGACGGACCGCCTCGACGGCCGCTTCGCTCACGTTGCTGGCGCCCGAGAGCACGCGGCTCGCGGTGCCTCGGCTGACGCCCGCGAGGGCGGCGACCTGCTCGAGGGTGGGACGGGAGGAGGAACGGCCGGAGCTCGTCATGGTGTCGCGATCCTAGGGGTGACGGGTGCGGGACAGGACTGACGCTCTGCAACCCCCAGGCAGGAGCACGAGCGTCTGTGCGCGCTCCTCCGCATCATGACGCCTCGATGCCGGAAGTCGATAGTTGTACGACAGCATCGGCGCGGCGTGGCACGGTGGAGCGCGTGACGGTGCACGCGGCAGCAGTACCCCTCGATCTGGATCTCGAACGTGGAAAGTCCCGCGTTTTCGTGATCGCTCCCGCCTGGCCCGGCTGGTCGCGCTCCCAGCGCACGAAAGCCGGTGACGAGGCCGCGATCGAGGGGCTGCTGGCCTACGCCGACCGCTACGCGGTCGTCGCGCGACGCGCCGGCGTCGCCTTCCCGCAGGCCTTCGCGCCGCGGATCGCGGGAGAGGTCGCCGGCAATGCCACGACGGACTTCGGCGCCCCCGACCTCGAGCTGCCCTCCGACCGACCGCGGCGGACCGCCGCCGCGCGGGCCGACCTCGAGCGGCAGGTCCTGCTGCTGCGGGCGGCCTGGGAGCTCCTCGACGAGGTGGCGGCGCAGGCGCCGGAGGAGCTGCGGAAGGGTCCTCGGGGCGGCGGGCGCGACACGTCGGCCGTCGTGGCCCATGTGACGGAGGCGGAGCGCGCGTACGCCCGGCAGGTCGGCGTACGGCACAGGCCCTACGACGCCGGTGACCATGCCGCGCGCGACGCCATGCGCGACGACCTGGTCGCCGCGCTGCTGGCCGACGAGCGCGACACCGCCTGGGTGGCACGCCGGTGCCTGCGACGGACGGCGTGGCACGCGCTCGATCACGTGTGGGAGATCGAGGACCGCAGCGCCTGACACGACGAGGGGCCGCACCGGCTGGTGCGGCCCCTCGTCGTCGGGGAGGTCGGTCGGGTCAGGCTGCGTCGTCGTCCGACGGCGCCACCTCGGCGAAGCGCTTCTCCTCGCGGAGGTTCGCGCTCACGGCGGTCGCGATGCCCGCGGCGCCGAGCGCGACGAGCACGAGCGGCCACACGAGGCGGGCGTCGACCGTGGCGTCGGTGACGGCGACGACCAGGTAGAGCAGGGCGATACCGGTGAAGACGATCCCGCCGATGAGCGAGACCCAGTCGAGGTCATGACGTCGCACGGCGCACCACCAGGGATCCGAGGCCGAGGTCGGCCTTGAGGGTCACGGTCCGGGCGACCGTGGTCGTGAGGGCGGGCACCGTCGTCGAGGTCTCGAGGTTGGTGCCGTCGTTGGTCGGCGTGCGGGGCAGGTCGATCTCGCCGACGCCGACGTTCGCGTCGAGCACGAGCGTGGTGTCGCTGGGCAGGATCACCCGCAGCTCGCCGATGCCGACCTTCGCGGTGTACGACGAGGATCCGGCCGGCGTCCTGCTCAGGTCGAGCACCGCGGACCCGGCGCCGACCTCGAAGCTCTGCGAGGCCGTCACGGGCGTCCACCGACGGTCGCCGACGCCGGACGTGCTGCCGACGAGATGGTGCACGGCGGCGGTGCCCTGGACGATCAGCAGCACCACCAGTGCCGGTGCGATGAGCCACCGAGCGCGGCCGCGGAAGGCGCCGACGAGGAGGCCGATGCCGAGGACGAGCAGGACCGAGGAGAAGATCGCGAGCCCGCTGATGCTGGCGCCGAGCGTGTTGATCAGCCCCAGAAGCGCGCCGACGACGAGCGCCGCCGACAGGGTGAGCAGCCCGAGGTAGGAGCGGGGCTCGGTGCGCGGCGGCGGCACGTAGGCGTACGCCGTGCTGCCGTAGACCTGGCCGGTGCCGGGGTCGACGTAGGAGCCGGTTCCGCCTGCCGCGTACGGCGCAGGCGCCGGTGCGGTGCCGACGGGGGCCGGTCCGGTCCAGTACGCCGGCTCGTCGGGGATGAAGATCCAGGCGAGGACGTACGCGAGCAGGAAGACGCCGCCGGTGAACACGGTCACGACCACGACGAGGATCCGCAGCAGGACGGGGTCCATGTCGTAGTGCCGACCGATGCCACCGCAGACGCCGCCGAGGACCCGGTCCGAGCGCGAGCGGAACAGCCTGCGGACGGCGCCGTAGGGCGGGGGCGGGGGAGCGGTGGTCGAGGAGGGTGCCGGGCCGGGATCCGTGGCGGTGCCGGTGCCTCCGGTGCCGCGGTCGATCGGCTCGGCGATCGTGGGTTCGGTGTTCTCTGTCATGCCCTCAGCGTCGTGCGGGCGGGGGTCCTGGGACATCCGG
>JAKOVT010000386.1 GCA_029781935.1 Actinomycetes bacterium
GTCGACGTGCGTCTCGTGCCGCGCTACCTCCCCTCGTGGGCCGGTGCCGTCGCGCGGGTACCGGTCGTGCGCGAGGTCGTCTGCTGGAACCTCGTCGTGGTCGGGCGGCGCGGGCGGTGACGAGGCTGGCCTGGCGCCTGCGACTCCTCGCGACGTGCGCCGTCCTCGCAGCGTTCGTGTTCGCGCAGTCGCCCGGGCTCACGGCCGCCGACACCAAGCTCGACCTGACCCAGAACCCGGGCGGCTTCCTCGCTCGCGCCCTGCACCTCTGGGACGACCAGGCGTTCTTCGGGCAGCTGCAGAACCAGGCCTACGGCTACCTGTTCCCCATGGGTCCGTTCTACTGGGGCGGCAAGCTCCTGCAGGTCGACTCGTGGATCGTGCAGCGCACCTGGTGGACGCTGCTCCTGTGCGCGGCGTACCTGGGCACCGTGCGCCTCTCGCGCCTGCTCGGGCTGGACCCGCCGCTCGCGCGCTGGATCGCGGGTCTCGCGTTCGCACTGTCGCCGCGCATGCTCTCCACGCTCGGCCCGATCTCGGCGGAGTCGCTGCCCTTCGCGCTCGCCCCCTGGGTGCTGATCCCTCTCGTCGCCTACGCCGCGCACGGGTCCTTGCGTCGCGCCGCGTCGTGGTCGGCCGTGGCGGTGCTGCTCATGGGCGGAATCAACGCGGTCGCGACCGCGGCTGCCGCCGCGCTCGGGCTGCTCTGGATCGTCCTGGAGTCGCCGCGCGGGTCGAGGCTGCGGCTGGGGTCGGCCTGGGCCGGTTGCGGGTTCCTCGCCACCGCCTGGTTCCTGATGCCGCTGGTGCTGCTCGGGCGGTACTCGCCGCCGTTCCTCGACTGGATCGAGTCCTCCTCCGTCACGACGTCCATCACCGACGGCTCCGCGGTCCTGCGGGGCGTCACCGACTGGGTCGCGTACGTCGCGACGGGTGGGGGACCCGAGTGGCCCGCGGGCTGGTCGCTGGTGAGCGAACGGATCCTGGTGCTCGGCACGGTCGCCGTCGCGTGCGCGGGCGCCGCCGGCCTCGCGCTGCGGCGTACCCGGCATCGCAGGTTCCTCGTGGCCTCGTTCGGGCTCGGGCTGCTGGTGCTGGTTGCGGGCCACGTCTCGAGCGCCGGCGTCTGGGCCGACGGCGTGGCGGCTCCGTGGGTCCGCGTGCTGCTCGACGGGGTGCTGTCGCCCGTGCGCAACGTGCACAAGTTCGACGTGTGGGTGCGCCTGCCGGTGGCGATCGGTGCGGGCTGGGCGGCGGCCGCGGTCCTGGCGCTCGCGCGGTCCTGGCGAGCGTGGTCGTGGCGAGCGTGGTCGTGGCGAGCGTGGTCGTGGCGAGCACTGCGCGACGCGCGTCCGCGCCCGCTGCTCGTGGCCGGCACCGCCGTCGTGGCGGCCGCCGGGCTCGTCGCGGCCGGGAGCCCGCTGTGGCGGGCCGACCTCACCACGGGCCGCACGTTCCTGTCCGTGCCCGGCTACTGGCTCGAGGCCTCGGCGTGGCTGGCCAACGCGGGCGGTCGGGGGAGGGCGCTCGTCGTCCCGGGGTCCTCGTTCGGGACCTACCTCTGGGGGCGGCCCCAGGACGAGCCGCTGCAGCCCTACGCCCTGTCGCCGTGGGCGGTGCGCGACGCGGTGCCGCTCTCGTCGGCCGGGAACATCCGAGCGCTCGACGAGGTGGAAGCGCTCTTCTCCGACGGTCGCGGCGATCCGGGCCTGTCGGCGCTGCTGGCGCGGATGGGGGTCAGCTATCTCGTGGTGCGCAACGACCTGCAGTACGAGCAGGCGCAGGCACCGCGCCCCTCGCTGGTCCACCAGACCATCGCCAGCTCGGGCGGCTTCTCGCCCGTGTCGTCGTTCGGGCCGGTCCTGGCCGGATTCGAGTCGCCGACGCTGGTCGTCGACTCGGCGATCGACGGCGCCTACCGCGCGATCGAGGTGTTCCGGGTCGACGCGACCCCTCGGGATCCGCGGGCCGTGCTGCGCGACGCGACCGTCACCGACGTGCTCGCGGGCGAGTCCGACGCCCTCCTCGGCGCGGCGTCGCTGCCGGGCGAGCGCGGGCGCCCGATCGTGCGATCGGCCGACGTCGTCGACAGATCGACGCCGGCACGCACGCTGATCACCGACTCCGGCCGCCGCATCGAGGTCAGCTTCGGGCAGGTCCACGACAACCGGTCCCGCACGCTCACGCCCGGGTCTCCGTGGGCCCTGGAGCGCAAGGTCCACGACTACGTGGTCACGCCGACGCAGGAGGGCCCGGTCACGACGTACGACGGCGCTGTCGACCTCACCGCGTCCTCGAGCGGCGGCGACGCGTCGAGCGTGCGGGTCGATCCGGCGCAGGGGGAGTGGAACGCGGTCGACGGCGACCCGCAGACCGCCTGGACCCCGCGCGCCTTCGCCCAGGGCACCGCCTGGTGGCAGGTGGCCTCGGACCGGGCGTTCGACCTCGCGGGCGCATCCGTGACCGTGTCGGTGCAGCGGCCCGCGCCGGGATCGGTGGGCCTGCGCGTGGTGACCGACAGCGGGAGCGTCGACGTCGCCGTGGGAGTGCCCAGAACGGCGAGCCCGAGCTGGACGGGCACCGTCCGGCTGCCCGAGACCGGGACGACGCGCACGCTGCGGCTCGAGCTGGCCGACGTCGGCTCGCAGTCGCCCGGCACCGTGGGCATCGCCGAGGTCCGCGTCGCGGACCTCGTGCCGGCTCGCACCTCGACCCTGCCCGCGGCGTCGGGGCCGTCGGCGCTGTCGCTCTACGCCCGGCACGGCAACCGGGCGGCCTGTGTCCCGCGATCGCCCACCAACTGCCTGCCGTCGCTCGCCCGCGCGGGCGAGGAGGATTCCGGCATCGACCGCACCGTGACGACGGACGGGATCACGGGCGAGCTGGCGATGACCGCGTACCCCGTGCCCGGCCGTGCCCTCGACTCCCTGCTCGGCCCGCGCGGATCGGCCGCCGTCGCCCGCGCATCGAGCACCTGGGTCGCGGATCCCGCCGTACGGCCGCAGGCCGCGATCGACGGCGACCCCAGCACCGCATGGGTCGCTGCGGCAGGCGACGTGCGCCCCAGCCTCGTCGTGGACCTGCCCACGACCGTGCGGATCTCGTGGGTGCGCCTGCGCCAGTCGCTGTCGTCGGCCGCGTCGCGCCCGCTCACGCTGGCGGTCGGCGTCGGCGGACGCACCTACCGGGTGTCGGGCGACGAGCAGGGGTACTTCCGCTTCCCGCGCACCGCGACGCGCCGGGTGACGCTCACGGTGCTCGGCTCGGTGCCGGTCCGCAGCCTCCAGTCCGGGACGGCGCAGCAGACGGTGCTGCCCCCGGGCATCAGCGAGCTCGACCTCGGGGAGGCGCAGGGCCTCCAGCAGGCGATCCCGCGGACGCGACCCGTGCTGCTGCCGTGCGGCCAGGGGCCGGTCGTCCGGGTGGGGGACCGGACCGTGGCCACTCGCGTCAGCACGACCGTCGGGGCGGTGCTCGACGGAGCCCCGGCGCAGGTGCGGGGCTGCGGTACGCCGGTGCTGCCGCCCGGCACCCAGCGCCTGGTCGCCGCACCGTCCGGGACGTTCCGACCCGTCTCGCTGCGCTGGCAGGGTCCGGAACCGACCGGTGCCCTGGTGCAGGCGCAGGTCGTGTCGTGGACGGCCGACGACCGGGTCGTGACCGTGCCCGCCTCGTCGCGGCCGCGCACCCTCGAGCTCGCGGAGAACTTCAACGCCGGCTGGACCGCAGCCCTCGGCTCCGACCCGCTCCCGGCGGTGCGCGTCGACGGCTGGCGTCAGGCGTTCCTGCTCCCGCCCGGGGCGTCCGGCGAGGTCCGGATCGAGTTCGCGCCCGATCGCACGTACCGCTCCGCGCTCGCCCTCGGCGCCGGCGCGGCACTCCTCCTGCTGGTGCTCGCGCTCGTGCCGGCCGCCCGACGTCCCCGAGTGTCGTCCGCACCGCGTCGCCCGATCGGTCGGGGTGCCCGGACGCTCGTGGCCGTGGCCCTGCCCCTGCTGGCCCTCGGGGTCGCCGGCGCGCTCGCCGGGGCCGTCGCCGTCCTGCTGGCCGACCGCCGTCGCTCGCGCCCGTGGGCCGCCGCCGTCCTCGTCCTGCTGGCCTGCGCCGCCGCGGTGGCCGCGCCCTGGCCAGCGGCGACCGCCTGGCCGGCGTGGGCCACCGGGCTCACGGCGGTCGTGATCTCGGCTGCGACCGGGGCCGTGCTCGGCGTGCTGCTGGCCCGCCCAGCCCGCGTCAGAAGCGGTGCGCCCAGCGCTGCGCCGGTCGTTCCACCAGCCGGTAGGTGATCGTCGCGACCACGAGGGTCGCGGCAAGGTCGGCGACCAGGACCACGAGCATGCGACCGGAGAAGAAGGGGATCCCCAGGGCGGGCATCAGGCTGCGCAGCAGCACGAGGTGCCAGAGGAACACGCCGTAGGAGATGAGCCCGATGCGGTGCGGCACGCCCCGCGAGAGGGCCGCCGTCCACGCCCGGCCACCGCGCAGCACGCCGGGCAGCAGCAGGAAGAACGCGGCCAGCAGGTACAGCCAGTGCTTGAGCATCGTCTGGACCGGTGCCGTGGGGGTGAAGTCGTAGGCGCCGCCGACGGGCGTCACCGTGATCGCGAACAGCGACACGGCGATGACCAGGCACGTCCAGGCGTCGCTCGCCGCCGACTCCAGCGCCCGCACGACCCACGGCGGTTCGGGCAGCCGACGCCGGACCTCCACCACTGCCAGCAGCATCCCGGCCGCGAACCAGTCGAGGTAGGCGGGGAGCCACCAGCCGGCCTGGAACGGCAGCCGGTCCGTGGTCGCCCGGGTCGCGAGGAACACCGCGGCGACGACGACCATGACGACGAGCAGGACCACCTGACGACGCCACGCGCCGCGCAG
>JAKOVT010000033.1 GCA_029781935.1 Actinomycetes bacterium
TCGTCGAAGTCGGCGACGAAGAGGGTGTAGGCGCCGTCGGACACGGCGGCGGCGGCGATCTCGACACCGCCGTCGTCGGCGGTCTCCACGACCTCGCCGGCCTCGACGGCGTCGGTGGTCTCAGGGGTGTTCTCGGACATGCTGGTTCCTCCTGCTGGGCCGGCGTCGGATCCGACGCCCTGCCTCGAACCTAGCCCCGCCAGCGCAACCCCACCTCCTCCGATCCGGAGGTCTCACTCGGCTAAGTGCCCAGTAGAGGCCCCCTGCTTGGCAGATAGCCGAGTGAGACCGGCGGGGCGGGTGGGTCAGGGGCGGGACCAGGAACCGGGGAGCTCGGCGCCGTACCAGCGCTCGATGAGGCGGCGGGCGATGGAGACCGGCGGCGGGATGCGCACCGAGCCGTCCTGGCAGCCGGCGGCCATCTCCTCGCGGGTGAACCAGCGCAGCGCGGTGATCTCCTCGCCGTCCGGGCGGGCAATGGGCGAGTCCGGGGCCAGCCGCGCGTGGTAGCCGAGCATGAGGCTCGCCGGGAACGGCCAGGGCTGCGACCCGAGGTAGTCGAGCCGGTCGACACGTACGCCGGCCTCCTCGAGCATCTCGCGGCGCACGGCCATCTCGGCCGACTCCCCCGCCTCGACGAAGCCCGCGAGGGTGGAGTACCAGCCCTCGGACCACTCGGCCCGGCGGCCGAGGAGGGCGCGCCCCTCGTCGTCGATCACCAGCACGATCACCGCCGGGTCCGAGCGCGGGAAGTGCTGGCTGCCGTCGTCGGGGCAGCGCCGTGCCCAGCCGCCGTCGGAGGGCTCCGTCGGTACGCCGCACCTCGGGCACCGCGGGTGCCCCGCGTGCCAGTTCGCCAGCGCGACGGCGGCGACCATGAGCGACGACTCGAACCCCGACAGCAGCGACCCGACCTCGCGCAACCCCTCCCACCGGGCGTCCTCGTCGAACGGCTCGACCGCGCCGTCGACGAGGAGGGCGACGTACGCCGTGCCCTCGTGCACCGCGAGCAGCACGCGGACGCCGTCGTGCTCGACCTGCGACGGCTCAGCGAGCAGCAGCCGCGGCTCCTCGCCGACCACGCGGGCCTTGCCCCGGTGCAGGACCAGCACGCGGGTGGCGGGGTCTGCCCAGGTCGCGTCGAGCCACGCCGGGTCGGAGCGGCGCTCGGCCGCGCGGTCGACGTCGGCGCGGGCGAGGGTGAGCGACGTCAGCAGGTCGCCCACGGAGTCCCCCGTCGGGCGGTGCGGACGGTGCGAGCGGCGCGGTCGAGGATCACCCGCCGACCCTACGGCGGCGATCCCCGGCGCGGCCCCCGGGGACGGCCGCGGGTCGCGTGCGAGGATGCCGGGGACGGCCAGACGATCAGGAACGGCAGGGCATCCGGGTGGCGCAGGGCACGCAGCAGCGGTTCATCGGGCAGCTGACCGGTGTGCGCTTCGTCGCCGCGTTCTGGGTGCTGCTCTACCACTACCAGGGCGCCCTCGCGACGGCCGGGCTGCTCGTGCCGGTGCTGCACGAGGTGCTGCGCGTGGGGCGTCTCGGCGTCGACCTGTTCTTCGCCCTCTCCGGCTTCATCCTCACCCACACCTACCTGACCAAGCTCGGGCCGAGGCTCACCTGGCCGGCGTCGCGGCACTTCTGGTGGCTGCGCCTCGCGCGCATCTGGCCCGTGCACTTCGTGATGCTCAACATCGCGGGCCTCGCCGTGATCGCGCAGTCGAAGGTGAACGGCTCCGACGCCCTGGCGCGCGACTGGCTGAACCCGGTCGACTACGTCAAGCAGCTGCTGCTCGTGCACGAGTGGGGTCCGAACCCGCAGCGCGGCTGGAACTACCCGGCGTGGTCGCTGTCGATGGAGTGGCTGGCCTACCTGCTCTTCCCGCTGCTCGTGCTCGTGCTGTTCCGATTCCGCGACAAGGTCCCGACGCGGGGCCTGGTGCTGCTCTGGTGCCTCGTGCTCGTGCCGCTGCTCTGGTACGGCGTCGCCTACTACGGCGACCCCTACTACATCTCGGACTGGGGCTCGACGATCCGCATCCTCACCGAGTTCACCGCGGGCGGCCTGACCTACCTCATCGTGCTGCGCTACTGGTCGCCCGACGGCGTGCGCCCGCGCGTGGAGCGGCTCGCGACCACGCTGTCGGTGGTGCTGCCGCTCGTCGTCGTGGGTGCCGCACTTCTCCTCGGCCACATCGGCGCGCTGCAGTGGACGGTGAGCGACCTGCCCGACACCCCGAACGCCGCAGACCTGCCGCCGAAGTACCACCTCGTGCTCGTGCCCGTGCTCATCGCGTGGATCGGCGCGCTCGCGCTCACGTCGCGCGGTCCGTCGCGCTGGCTCTCGACCGACCGGCTCGTGCTCGGCGGTTTCATCTCGTTCTCGCTCTACATGACCCACACCGTCTGGTACGGCCTGTGGCGCGCGGGCATGAGCGCCGTGCACATCACGGGCGGCGTGCTCTACCTGATCTCGTTCGTCGGCCTCGTGGTCGGCGCGGTCCTGATCGCCTGGTTGATGTGGAAGTACGTCGAGGAGCCCTCGCGCGAGTGGATGCGGCGGCGGTCCGGCGAGCGGCCCAAGCCGGTCGAGGAGATCGCGCTCGAGAGCGACGGCCTCGGCGCCGACGGTCGCTGAGCCGGGTCCGCCCGCTCCGCTTAGGGTCGGCCCATGACCGTGCGGCTCGCGACGTACAACCTGCTGCACGGGATGCCCGTGCTCGGCGGGGTGCCCGAGCCCGTGCGCGACCCCGGCGGGCGCCCGGTCGGGCCGCCGCGGGTCGACGACGACGAGCCGCTGCGCCGGTCTGTCGCCGAGCTCGACGCCGACGTGATCGGGCTGCAGGAGGTCGACGTCCACCAGCCGCGCAGCGGCTACGCCCACCAGGTGCGGGTGGTGGCCGACGCCCTCGACGCCCCGCACTGGCACTTCTCCCCGTCGGTCTGCGGCACCCCGGGCGAGCACGGGTGGAAGGCCGCCGACGAGCGCCTCGACCACGTGTCGTCGGGATCGGCGCTGCGCCCGGACGCGCGCACCAGCGCGTCGGTCGAGGTCGAGCGGATGGGTCCGCTGTACGGCGTCGGCCTCGTGTCGCGGCTGCCGGTGCTGGAGTGGCGGTCGACCCGCTTCGATCCCGCGCCGTGGACGCTGCCGCTGCTGGTGCCCGCGCAGCCGCGGCCGCAGCTCATCCGGGTGCCCGACGAGCCGCGCGCGGCCATCGCCGCCGTGGTGCAGGGCAGCAAGGGCCCGTTCACGGTGGCCACCGTTCACCTGTCGTTCGTGCCGGGCTACAACGTGCGCCAGCTGCGGTCGCTGCGCCGCTGGCTGGTCGGGCTGCCCCGGCCGCTGATCCTGCTCGGCGACTTCAACCTGCCGGGCCGGATCCCCGCGAGGGTCACCGGGTACGTCGACCTCCTCCGCGAACCGACGTACCCGGTGATGCGGCCCCGGGTGCAGCTCGACCACGTGCTCGCCGACGGCCTCACGGCGCACGAGCAGGCCACGGCCTCGGCCGCCGTCCACCTGCTGCCCGTGAGCGACCACGCGGCTATCGCGGTCGACCTCGACCTCTGATCGGTCGCCGATGCGGTCGGGTCGGCGGAGTGTGACCCAGCGCACTCCCGCCGGTGGGCAGCCCAGCGCCGCCTTCCGGACGGGCCACGGGCTAACCTCCGGGTGACCCGTCGCCAAGGAGGCAGCACGTGATCATCGGAGTCCTGCGGGAGGCACGGCCGGGCGAGACCCGCGCGGCCGCCACCCCTGCCACGGTCGCGCAGCTGCTCAAGCTGGGGTACGAGGTCGTCGTCGACCCCGGTGCCGGCGCGCTCTCCGGCGTCACCGACGAAGCGTTCGTCGAGGCCGGCGCCACGATCGGTGCCGCCACCGCCGCCGACATCGTGTTCGGCGTGAACGCGCCGTCGACCGAGCAGCTCGACGCGATCCGACCCGGTACGACGCTGATCTGCCTGCTCGCGCCCGCGCTGAACCCGGATCTGCTCGCCGACCTCGCGCGCCGTGGCATCACGGCGTACGCGATGGACGCCGTGCCGCGCATCTCCCGGGCGCAGTCGCTCGACGTCCTGTCGTCGATGGCGAACATCGCCGGCTACCGCGCGGTGATCGAGGCCGCGAACGAGTTCGGCCGCTTCTTCACCGGCCAGGTGACCGCGGCGGGCAAGGTCCCGCCGGCGAAGGTGCTCGTCGTGGGAGCCGGTGTCGCGGGTCTCGCGGCGATCGGTGCGGCGGGTTCGATGGGCGCGATCGTGCGCGCGACCGACCCGCGGCCCGAGGTGGCCGACCAGGTGTCGTCGCTCGGCGGCGAGTACCTCCCGGTCGAGGCGGCCGACGTCGAGGTCTCGGCCACCGGCTACGCCAAGGAGATGTCCGACGACTACAACGAGCGTGCCGCGCGGCTCTACGCCTCGCAGTGCCCCGACGTCGACATCATCATCACCACCGCGCTGATCCCGGGTCGCCCCGCGCCGCGGCTGATCACCGCCGAGATGGTCGCCTCGATGAAGCCGGGGTCGGTGATCGTCGACCTCGCCGCGGCCAACGGCGGCAACGTCGAGGGCACGGTGAAGGACGAGAAGACCGTGACCGCCAACGGCGTCACGATCCTCGGCTACACCGACATGGCCGGCCGCCTCGCGGCCACCGCCTCGCAGCTCTACGGCACGAACCTCGTGAACCTGATGAAGCTCATGACGCCGGGCAAGGACGGCGTCCTGGTGCTCGACTGGGACGACGTCGTGCAGCGCGGCATCACCGTCGCGCGCGACGGCGCGGTCACCTGGCCGCCGCCCGCGGTGCAGGTGTCCGCGGCTCCTGCTGCCGCCGCTGCTGCCGCACCGGTCGCGACCGTCGAGAAGCCGCCGCCCTCACCAGGCAGACGGTTCGCGATGGTGGGCATCGGCGCGGCGATCCTGCTGCTGCTCGTCGCGGCGTCGCCCGAGAGCCTCCGCGTGCACCTCACGGTCTTCGCGCTGGCGATCGTGATCGGCTACTACGTGATCGGCAACGTGCACCACGCCCTGCACACGCCGCTCATGTCGGTCACGAACGCCATCTCCGGCATCATCGTGGTCGGGGCGCTCCTGCAGATCGGGCACGGCGACACGGCCATCACGGTCCTCGCCTTCATCGCCACGCTGCTCGCCAGCATCAACGTGTTCGGCGGATTCGCCGTGACGCGACGGATGCTCTCCATGTTCTCCAGGAGCTGACCCGCGATGACCATCGAATCCGCCGCCCAGGCGGCCTACCTCGTCGCGGCGCTGCTGTTCATCCTCGCGCTCGCCGGGCTGTCCAAGCACGAGACGGCGAAGGCCGGCAACACCTACGGCATGGCCGGCATGGCCATCGCCCTCGTCGCGACCATCGCCCTCGCGATCGACCGCGGCGTTTCCTCGCTCGGCCTGATCCTCATCGGCGTCGCCATGGTGGTCGGCGCCGCGATCGGCCTGTGGCGAGCCCGCGTCGTCGAGATGACCGGCATGCCCGAGCTCATCGCGCTGCTGCACTCGTTCGTGGGTCTGGCCGCCGTCCTCGTCGGCTGGAACGGCTACCTCGCGGTCGAGGGCGGGGCCGACCCGGCCGAGGTTGCCGTCCTCACAGCACAGGGCACGCTCGGCATCCACCACGCCGAGGTGTTCATCGGCGTCTTCATCGGTGCCGTCACGTTCACCGGATCGATCGTCGCGTTCGGCAAGCTGTCGGGCCGGATCGACTCCAAGCCGCTGATGCTCCCGGGCAAGAACGCGCTCAACGTCGGCGCGCTCGTGGCGTTCTTCGCGCTCACCGTGTGGTTCGTCATCAGCCCCCAGCTGTGGCTGCTCGTCGTCGTCACGATCATCGCGCTGCTGCTCGGCTGGCACCTCGTCGCCTCGATCGGCGGCGGCGACATGCCGGTGGTCGTGTCGATGCTCAACAGCTACTCCGGCTGGGCTGCAGCGGCGTCGGGCTTCCTGCTCGAGAACGACCTGCTCATCGTCACCGGCGCGCTGGTCGGCTCCTCCGGTGCGTACCTGTCCTACATCATGTGCCGCGCGATGAACCGCTCGTTCATCTCCGTCATCGCGGGCGGCTTCGGCATCGAGGCGGGTCCGGCCGACGACAAGGACTACGGCGAGCACCGCGAGGTCAACGCCGAGCAGGCCGCCGAGCTCCTGTCGAACGCGCACTCCGTGATCATCACGCCGGGCTACGGCATGGCGGTGGCGCAGGCGCAGTACGGCGTCGCCGAGCTGACCCGCAAGCTGCGCGAGAACGGCACGACCGTGCGGTTCGGCATCCACCCCGTCGCGGGTCGCCTGCCGGGGCACATGAACGTGCTGCTCGCCGAGGCGAAGGTGCCCTACGACATCGTCCTGGAGATGGACGAGATCAACGACGACTTCGACGACACCGACGTCGTCCTGGTGATCGGCGCCAACGACACGGTGAACCCTGCTGCCGAGGACGACCCGACGTCGCCGATCGCCGGCATGCCGGTGCTCAAGGTGTGGAACGCCCGCAACGTCATCATCTTCAAGCGCTCGATGGCCTCGGGCTACGCCGGCGTCCAGAACCCGCTCTTCTTCCGCGAGAACTCGGCGATGCTCTTCGGCGACGCCAAGGACCGCGTCGAAGACATCATCCGCGCCCTCTGACCCGGGCCCGATCCGGCGTGATCTTGCTCGGGTGCCGGTTTCCCGACGCCGGAAACCGGCACAGCAGCAAGATCACGCCGGGTGTGGGGCGACGAGGTCGAGCCAGCGCTGGGCTGCGCGCGGGGTGCGGAGGTGGACCTTGCGGAGGTGGGCGTACCGCTCGTCGGCGAAGCGGGTGCGCATGTCCTCCTGCCGCGCCCGGTAGGCGCGGACCGACCACTGGATCGGGTGCTCGGGGTCGAGCCAGGCGCGGAAGTCCTCGGTGTTGCCGTTGAACATCGGCTCGCGGTCCCACGCGCGGGCGAACGAGCGCCGCGCGACCCGGCTCGTGACCACGACGCGCCGGTAGTCCAGCCACACCACGGTGTCGGCTCGCGACCACATGAGGTCGCGCACCTGCTGGTAGCCGTGGGAGTCGAAGACCCAGGCGTCCTGCGCCACCACCTCGGCGACGTCGGCCTCGAACGTGGGGATCGGCACCCA
>JAKOVT010000392.1 GCA_029781935.1 Actinomycetes bacterium
GCCAGCGCGCTCGTCGTCGACTACATCCTCACGGTGGCGGTGTCGGTGACGTCGGGCGTCGCCAACTTCACCTCGGCGTTCCCCGCGCTGGTGCCGTGGACCGTCGAGCTGAGCGTCGGCCTCGTGATCGTGCT
Organism: Actinomycetes bacterium; assembly: GCA_029781935.1. Taxonomy (GTDB): domain Bacteria; phylum Actinomycetota; class Actinomycetes; order S36-B12; family CAIYMF01; genus Longivirga. Next base: position 135 of record JAKOVT010000392.1, read on the forward strand.
GACGCTCATGAACCTGCGCGGCGTGAAGGAGTCGGGGAAGGCGTTCGCGGCTCCGACGTACCTGTTCATCGCGAGCGTGCTCGTGCTCGTCGTGGTGGGAGTCGTGAAGACGGCGCTCGGCGTCCCGGTCGTCGCGGAATCGGCGAACCTGACGGTCGAGACGCACGACGTCATGGGCGCGACCGCGATCTTCCTGCTGCTGCGCGCGTTCGCGTCGGGCTGCACGGCGCTCACCGGCGTCGAGGCGATCTCCAACGGCGTGCCGTACTTCAAGAAGCCGAAGTCGAAGAACGCCGCTGGGACGTTGCTGGCGATGGGCGTGCTCGCGATCACGATGTTCGGCGGCGTCACGTGGCTCGCGATCAGCTCCGGCGTGAAGCTGTCGGAGGACAACGCGGCCCTCGGGCTGCCCCCCGACGCCGTGCAGCCGACGGTGCTCGCCCAGCTCGGCAGCGCGGTGTTCGGCAGCGGCTCGCTCGGGTTCTACGCGCTGCAGATCTTCACCACGCTCGTGCTCGTCCTCGCGGCCAACACCGCCTACAACAGCTTCCCGATCATGGCCTCGGTGCTCGGTCGCGACGGCTACCTCCCGCGCCAGTTCGGCCGCCGCGGCGACCGGCTGGTGTTCAGCAACGGCGTGCTGTTCCTGGCCACGTCGTCGGTGCTGCTGATCGTCGCGTTCGACGCGAGCGTGACCCGCCTCGTGCAGCTCTACATCCTCGGCGTCTTCCTCTCGTTCACGATCTCGCAGGCGGGGATGGTCAAGCACTGGACCGGGCGGCTGCGCACCGCGCTCGCGTCGGAGCGGCCCCGCATCCTGCGCGACCGCGTCATCAACGCTGTGGGCGCGGCCGTGACGGCGCTGGTGCTCGTGATCGTGGTGTTCACCAAGTTCTCGCACGGCGCGTGGCTGGTGATGATCGCGGTGCCGAGCTTCTACGCCGTGATGATCGGCATCCACCGGCACTACCAGCGCCTCGACCGTCGGATGGCACCGGCGCCCGGCGGCGTGCGGCTGCCCAGCCGCGTGCACGCGGTCGTCCTGGTGTCGCGGCTGCATGCACCCGCGATGCAGGCGATCGCGTTCGCCCGCGCCTCCCGTCCCGACCACCTCGAGGCGATCCACGTCATGACCGACCGCAGCGACATCGAGTCGCTGCAGGCCACCTGGGCCGAGCGCGGCATCCCCGTGCCGCTCGTCTGCCTGGAGTCGCCCTACCGCGACCTGACCCAGCCGATCCTCGACCACGTCCGTCAGATCCGGCGCGACAGCCCGCGCGACATCGTCGCCGTCTACATCCCCGAGTACGTCGTCGAGCACTGGTGGGAGGCGCTGCTGCACAACCAGAGCGCGCTGCGCCTGCGCGTGCGTCTGCGCCAGCTCCCCGGCGTCATCGTGATCTCGGTGCCGCTGCGGATGCACGACGCGGTCGACGAGCGCGTGCTGGAGTCCGCGGTGCGCTGACCTGCGGGGTGACAGGATTCGCCTGTGGCGCGCGGACGTGAGGTCGGGGTACGCCGGCTCGGCGTACGGCTCGCGGTGTTCGTCCTCGGCATCGCGCTGATCCTGGTCGGCATCCTCGCGCTCGCGACGGTGCGCCCGGTCGACCTCACCGCGGTCCTGCTCGTGATGCTCGCCGTGGTCGTCGCTCTCGCGCTGGTGACGGGCCCCGTGCTCGGCGTCATCACGGCCCTTGTCGCTGTGGTGCTCGTGAACTGGTACCTGGTGCCCCCTTACGGCACCTTCGCGGTGGCGAGCACCGAGAACGTCGTCGCGCTCGTGGTCTTCCCGCTGGTCGCCGGCGTGAGCGCGGTGCTCATGGAGGTTGGCGCGCGAGCGCGCGCCCGGGCGGCATCGGCGGGCGAGCGCGCGGCGCTCGTGACGCGGGTGTCGGAGACACCAGGCGGCTCGCTCGAGGAGCTGCGCATCGCCCTCGATCTCGACGAGCTCACCCTGCACGACGACGGGCGGGTCGTCGCGGCCTCGGGCGAGGCGGTACCGGCACGAGGGGTCGTCGTCGACGTCGCGGGGCCCGGGGGCTACCGCCTCGTGGGGTCCGGTGTCGCGCGGATGGCCGAGGACCCGGCGTTCCTCTCGTCGCTCGCGACCGCTGCGGTGCGCTCCTACGAGAGCGGCCGGCTCGTCGACGAGGCCCGCCGCGCCGACGAGCTCGCCGCGGTGGACCGTGCGAGGTCGGCGCTGCTCGCCAGCGTCGGTCACGACCTGCGGACGCCGCTGTCGAGCCTGCGCCTCGCGGTCGACACCCTGCGCGCGCCCGACATCGAGCTCGCCGACCCAGAACGCCGCGAGCTGCTCGACACCGTGGCCGCGTCGACCTCGCGGCTCGACGAGCTCATCGCGAACCTGCTCGACCTGAGCCGGCTGGAGGCCGGGACGCTGCTCGTGCAGCCGGAGCCGACGGCGCTCGACGGCGTGGTCGCGTCGGCCGTCGTCGCCCGCGAGCAGGGCGC
>JAKOVT010000408.1 GCA_029781935.1 Actinomycetes bacterium
CGAGACGATGGTGCTCATGGCCGGCGCCGAGCTGCCGCTCAAGGCGATCCGCGAGCAGGTGTCCGGCGCGTTCGACCTGATCGTGCACCAGTCGCGCTTCCGCGACGGCTCGCGCCGCATCACCCACGTCACCGAGGTCGTGGGCATGGAGGGCGACGTCATCACCCTGCAGGACCTGTTCCTGTTCGACTACTCCGCCGGGTACGGCGAGGAGGGCGAGCCCCTCGGGCAGCTGCGCTCCACCGGCCTTCGCCCGAAGTTCCTCGACAAGCTGGCCGCGCACGGCATCCACGTCGACCCGCAGATCTTCGCGTTCGAGAAGTTCGGGGGCTGATCGTGATGGCAGGGGGCCGCATCCTGGCCCGGCTGGGCATCGTCGGCGCCGCGCTCGTGGTCGGAGTGTCGGCCGCTGCGCCGGCGTACGCCGCCGACGGCAGCATCGGCGGGCTGACGATCGGCCCGGACGGGCACCTCCTGGTGGCGTTCACCGCCAGCGGCCTGCCCGACGGGACGTCGATCGACCCCCAGTCGGTGACGGCCACGCTGGACAACCAGACCGTGCCCTCGGTGGCCAAGACCGTCGAGGACGCCACGAACAAGCCGGCTCGCACCACCGTGCTCACGATCGACGTGAGCGGCAGCATGAACCAGCGGATCGGCCGCACCACGACGACGCGCATCGATGCCGCCAAGCAGGCCGCGACCGCCTACGTGGACGGTGTCCCGCCCGACGTCAAGATCGGCATCGTCACCTTCGCCGACGCCGCGATCGCCTACGTGAGCCCACCGACCACCGACCGCGCGGCCGTGAAGGCGAAGATCACCGCGCTGAAGGCGAACCCCAACGGCAGCACCGCGCTCTTCGACGGTGTCATCAAGGCCAATGCGGTCCTCGGCAAGGACGGCCTGCGCAACCAGCTGATCCTGTCCGACGGGGCCAACGACCACGGGGCCGACCAGCAGGCTGCCGTCACCAGCATCAAGGCCGCCGGCGTCAAGGTCGACGCGGTGTCGATCGGCGCCGACGCCAAGGGCGACCTGCAGCTCAAGGCGCTCACCGCAGCGGGCAAGGGCGAGGTCACGACTGCCGCCAACGCCGACCAGCTCGTCACCTACTTCACCAACCAGGCCCAGGCCCAGGCCAACCAGCTCGTCGTCGACATCACGGTGCCGCCGAACTTCGCCGGCCAGTCGGTCAACGTCCAGATCAACGCGACCGCCGGCAAGACGGTCGTCTCCGACAGCGTGAACTTCGCCCTGCCGGCCGCAGGCACCACGCCGAGCGCGGCCGCGTCGTCGGGGCCGATCCCGGTCGCGTCGCCCGACCCCGGCATCACCTCGCAGCCCTGGTTCCTGCCGGTCGCGGTCGGCATGGTCGCGGTCGGGCTGTTCGGCCTGCTCGCCGTCGCCTTCCTGGTCAGCGACCGCGACACGCAGTCCGGCCGGGTGCGCCGCCGCCTGTCGCGGTACTCGCTCACCGCCAAGGAGAAGGCTGCACCCCCGCCCACCTCGGGCGCCCTCGGCCAGAGCCAGGTGGCGCGCAGCGCCGCCGAGTTCGCCGGTCGCGTGGCCCAGACCCGCGACCTCGACACCGGCCTCGCGCTGCGCCTCGAGGCAGCAGGGGTCCCGCTGCGCCCGGGCGAGTGGATGCTCGTCCATGTCGGCATCGCGATCCTCGCCGGCCTCGTGTTCCTCCTCCTCTCCGGGTTCGGCTGGTTCGCGACGCTGCTCGGTCTGGCGCTCGGCGTCATCGGCCCGTGGCTGTACCTGTCGTTCAAGGAGGGCAAGCGCAAGTCGCGGTTCCAGCAGCAGCTCCCTGAGACGTTGCAGCTCATGGCCGGGTCGCTCGCGGCCGGCTACTCGCTCCCCCAGGCCGTCGACACCGTGGTGCGCGAGTCGCAGGGACCGATGGCCGTCGAGCTCAACCGCGCGCTGGTCGAGGCGCGGCTCGGCGTACCGATCGAGGACGCGCTCGAGACCGTGGCCGTGCGGATGGACTCGATGGACTTCAAGTGGGTCGTGATGGCCCTGCGCATCCAGCGCGAGGTCGGCGGCAACCTGGCCGAGGTGCTCACCAACGTCGCCGCCACCATGCGCGAGCGCGAACGCCTGCGCCGCCAGGTCGACGTGCTCTCCGCGGAGGGGCGGCTCTCCGCGATCATCCTCGGCGCGCTGCCGCTGGTGTTCGTCGGCTACCTCGTGCTCGCCCGGCCCGAGTACATCGGCCTGCTGATCACCACGCCGCTGGGCATCCTGCTCATCATCGTGGGCGTCGTGCTGCTCATCGTCGGCGCCTTCTGGCTCCGCAAGGTCGTCAAGGTTCAGGTGTAGCGATGAACAACTGGATGCTGATCCTGGGCATGGGTGCCGTCTTCCTCGGCATCGTCGTCGCGATCATGGCGGCCACCAGCTCGACCGAGAAGGTCGGCGTCGCGCGCTCCCTCGACGCGATCGAGGCGATCCGCACGGCGCCGGACTCGATGCGGGCCGAGCTCGACCGCCCGTTCAACGAGCGCGTGACCTCGCCGTTCTTCCAGAAGATGACCGATCTCGGTCGACGCTTCACCCCGAGCGACCAGGCCTCGCGGCTGCGCCGCAAGCTCGACCTCGCCGGCAACCCCGCGGGCTGGGACTCCGACCGCGTCCTGGCCTGGAAGATGCTCGGGATGTTCATCGGCGGTGCCGTCGGGTTCTTCCTGCCGCTGCTGCTCGGCAACGTGCTCTGGGCGATCCTCTTCGGCGTCGGCGGTGCGGTGCTCGGCTACTTCGCGCCGAACCTGATCCTGTACCAGAAGGCGTACGACCGGTCGCAGCGCATCACCAACGACCTGCCCGACGCCCTCGACCTGCTCGTCATCTCCGTCGAGTCGGGTCTCGGGTTCGACGCCGCGCTGGCGCAGGTGGCGCGCAACACCGAGGGCCCGCTGGCGGAGGAGTTCTTCCGCGTGCTGCAGGAGATGCAGCTCGGGACGGGGCGCGCCGACGCCATGCGCGCGCTGGCCGACCGCACCGACGTCGCCGACCTGCGCGGGTTCATCACCGCGATGGTGCAGGCCGACGCGTTCGGCATCCCGATCGCCAACGTGCTGCGCATCCAGGCCCGCGAGATGCGCATCCGCCGCTCGCAGCGAGCGGAGGAGCAGGCGCAGAAGGTGCCGGTGAAGATCCTCTTCCCGCTGATCTTCTGCATCATGCCCGCGCTGTTCATCGTGATCCTCGGGCCTGCCGCCATCCAGATCATCAACTCGTTCTCGCAGTACTGAGCCGACGTACGACGAAGGGCCGCACCATGATCGAGGACATCGCCGGCTTCCGGCTCTCCCGCCTGTCCGACGTGCTCGCGGCCACCGACTCGCGGCTGCGCCAGGGCGAGGCTGCGACGCTGCGGCCGTGGGCCACCGGCTTCGACCCGCTCGACGGCTTCCTGGCCGGGGGTCTCCGCCCGGGCGAGCTCACGATCCTCGGCGGCCCGCAGGGCCTGGGCAAGACGACGTTCGCGCTGCAGGTGGCCCGGCACGTGGTCTCGCTCGGCTACCCGGTGCTCTACGTGTCGTACGAGCACGACGGCGTCAACATCCTCGAGCGCCTCATCGCCGCCGAGGCGGGCGAGCGCGCCGGCCGCGACGCCGTGCCGCTGCGCGCGGTGCGGGCGCTGATCGAGGGCGACGGCTCGGCGTCGTCGCTGTCGGACAAGCTGGCCGAGACCCCTGGCGGCGCCGAGGCGCTGTCGACCATCACGGGCGACCTCGAGCGCCTCCACGTGCTGCGCGGCGGCGTGCGCACCTCCATCCCCGACATCGCCCAGGCCGCGGCCTCGGTCGCCGAGGTCGCGGGCCGCCATCCGCTGGTCGTCGTCGACTACGTGCAGAAGGTCGCCGTCGACGTCCCGGTCTACGAGGAGGAGATCCGCATGGCGCGCGTCTCCGGCGAGCTCAAGGACCTGGCCCTCACCACCGGCGCACCCGTGCTCGCGATCTCGGCCAGCGACGCGATCGGCATCGCCGAGGGCAAGCGGCTGCGCACCCAGAACCTGCGCGGCGCCTCCGCCCTGGCGTACGAGGCCGACGCCGTGCTGGTGCTCAACGACAAGTTCGACGTCGTGGCCCGCCACCACCTGGTGTACGGCACGGCGAACGCCGAGCGGTTCCGCGACTGGGCGGTGCTGTCGATCGAGAAGAACTGTGGCGGCATGGCCGGCGTCGACATGGAGTTCCGCAAGCGCTTCGACCAGTCGCGCTACGAGCGCGCCGGCCAGCTCGTGGCCGAGCAGCTCGTCGACACCCGCGTCTTCACCGAGTAGGGCGTGCCGGAGTCGCGCCGGGCGCGTTCCGTGTGCGAACGTCGGGGATCGTGAGCAGCACGTCGGCGGTCAGGCGCCTGCGCGGGTCGGTCGACCCCGCCGAGGCGATCGTCGTCGTCGTCCGGTTCGGAGTCCTGGGGCTCTGCGC
>JAKOVT010000412.1 GCA_029781935.1 Actinomycetes bacterium
CCCAGCGCCTGGAGGAGCAGCCGTGGCCCAGCACCAGCAGCTCGACCCCGCGGTCCCCTGGACCGAGCTCACCGTCGACGACACCGACTGGGACGCCGCCGACCCCGGGCTGCTCACGGCGATGCTCAGCCAGCTGGTGCTGATCCGGACCTTCGAGGAGCTCGTCCTCGAGCTCGCTGCCGAGGGCCTCGTGCACGGCCCTGCGCACTCGAGCATCGGGCAGGAGGGCGGCGCTGTCGGGTCGGCCATCGCGCTGCGCAGCTCCGACACGGTCAACGGCTCGCACCGCGGCCACCACCAGTTCCTCGCCAAGGCGCTGTCGCACCTGCACCCCGGCGGCATCGACCCGACCGCGCCGTTCCCCTCCGATGTCGAGGCGCTCCTGCTGCGCACGCTGCGCGAGATCTGCGGGCTCGACCAGGGCTTCAGCCACGGCCGTGGCGGCTCCATGCACCTGCAGTGGATCGAGGCGGGTGCCATCGGCACGAACGCGATCGTGGGCGGCGGTGTACCGCTGGCCGCGGGCTCGGCGTGGGCGCACCGGCACGCGGGCACCGACGACGTCGCCGTCACCTACTTCGGCGACGGCGCGACGAGCATCGGCTCGACGCTCGAGACCATGAACCTCGCCGGCGCGTGGTCGTTGCCGTTGTGCTTCTTCATCGAGAACAACCTGTACGCCGTGTCGACCCACGTCTCCGAGGTCACGGCCGAGACGCGGCTGTCGGGGCGCGGTCCCGGCTTCGGCATCCGCAGCTGGAAGGTCGACGGCATGGACCCGCTCGCGGTCCACCTCGCGATGCAGGAGGCGCTGGGCCACCTGCGGTCGGGTCGCGGTCCGGCAGTGGTCGAGGCCGACGTCTACCGCTACTTCCACCAGAACGGCCCGTTCCCGGGCAGCGCGTTCCGCTACCGCACCAAGGAGGAGGAGGCCTGGTGGCGCGAGCGCGACCCGATCGCGCGCACCGGAGCCCACCTCGTGCGGCGCGGCATCCTCACCGCCGAGCAGGTCGACGAGTGCACGACGCGCGCTCAGCACCTCATGCAGGGGCTCGCCACGGTGCTGCTCGAGCCCGCGCCCGGCGGGAAGCCCGGCGAGCGTCGGATCAAGCCGGCCGAGTGGCCCGATCCGGCGATGGTCGACGCCGGCGTGCGCGGCGACCTCTCCGAGCTCGACGGCATCGAGTTCACCGACGTCGAGGACCACACCCACCGGCTCCAGGACGAGAAGTTCATCGACGCCGTCGCCGGCGTCATGCGGCGCCGGATGGAGACCGACCCGCGGATCGTCGTCCTCGGCGAGGACGTGCACCGGCTCTCCGGCGGCACGAACGGCGCCACGAAGGGCCTCACGGACGCGTTCCCCGACCGCGTCCTCGGCACCCCCATCTCGGAGAACGCCTTCACCGGCCTCGGCGGCGGCATGGCTCTCGACGGCCGCTTCCGACCCGTCGTCGAGTTCATGTACGCCGACTTCATGTGGGTCGCGGCCGACCAGCTGTTCAACCAGGTCGCGAAGGCGCGTCACATGTTCGGCGGCACGGGCAAGGTGCCGTTCGTGCTCCGGTCCAAGACCGCCATGGGCACCGGCTACGGGTCGCAGCACTCGATGGACCCGGCGGGCGTCTACGTCACCTCGGCGGGCTTCCGCATCATCGCGCCGTCGACGCCGTACGACTACGTCGGGCTGATGAACACCGCGCTCGCTCTGGACGACCCGGTGGTGGTGCTGGAGCACGTCGACCTCTACGCCTCCACGGGGCCGGGGATGCCCGACGACTACGACCACTACCTCCCCGTCGGGAGGGCGCGCGTACGCCGCCGCGGCGACCGGATCAGCGTGCTCACGTACGGCGTCATGGTGAACCACGTGCTCGAAGCGGTGGACCAGCTCGGCGTCGACGCCGACGTGGTCGACCTGCGCTGGCTCGACCGTGCCTCGCTCGACTGGGACACGATCACCGCGAGCGTGCAGAGGACGAACGAGGTCGTGATCGTCGAGCAGGGTGCGCGCGGGACGTCCTACGGCAGCTGGCTCGGAGACGAGGTCGCGCGACGGCTCTTCGACTGGCTCGACGCGCCGGTGCACCGCGTGCACGGCGGCGAGGCATCCCCCACCATCAGCAAGGTCCTCGAGCGCGCGTCGTTCGCGCGCACCGAGGAGGTCGTCGCCGCCCTGCAGAAGATCCTGGGGGAGTGACGTGCCCGAGCTGATGCGCATGCCCGGGGTGGCGGCCGGTGCGACCGAGGCGATCGTGGCCGCGTGGAACATCGCGCCAGGCGCGGCCTTCCGTGCCGGCGACCTGGTCGTCACCGTCGAGACAGACAAGGCGATCGTCGACGTCGAGGCCGAGGCCGACGGCGTCCTGCTGAAGGCGCTCGCCGCGGCGGGCGACACCGTCGAGGTCGGCGGGCCCCTCGCGCTGCTCGGCGCGGCGGGCGAGCAGGTCGACGACGTCGAGCGTGCCCTCGCCGAGCTGGGCGTGGAGGCCGCGGCTCCCGCCACGTCCGACGCCCTCGTAGCGGCTGCGCTCGAGGAGGCCGCGGAGCCCTCGGACGCGCCGCCACCTGTCCCTGACGGGACCGGCTCGTCGGTGCCGGCGGCCTCGCCCGTCGGGCGCGGGCGGGTGTTCGCCAGCCCGCTGGCACGACGGCTCGCGCGCGAGCTCGGTGTGCCGCTCGAGGCGCTCGACGGCACCGGTCCCGACGGCCGGGTCCGGCGTCGCGACGTCGAGGCGCACGCCGCACGTCCGGTCGCGGCGTCGGCCGCGCCGACGACGTCGGCGCAGACTGCTCCGGCTCAGGCGGCGAGCGACCACTGGGACGAGCCGGTGTCGCGGATGCGCGCCGCCATCGCCGCGCGGCTCACCGAGAGCGTGCGGAGCGCGCCCCACTTCTCCGTCAGCGGCAGCGCGCAGGTCGACCGACTGCTCGAGCTGCGCAGGGAGATCAACGACGGAGCCGAGGCGAAGGTGTCGGTCAACGACCTCGTGGTCAAGGCGGTCGCGAAGGCGCACACGCTCGTGCCCGAGCTCAACGTCGTCTGGACCGGAGACGCCGTTCGGCACTTCACCCAGGTCGACGTCGCCGTCGCGGTCGCGACCGAGCACGGGCTCGTCACTCCCGTCGTGCGCGGGGTCGACCGCCTGACCGTCACCGAGCTCGCCCGGGTGACCCGCGACCTGGTCCAGCGCGCACAGGACAAGCGGCTGCAGCAGAGCGAGCTCGAGGGCGGAACGGTGTCGGTGTCGAACCTGGGCATGTTCGGCACCGAGGAGTTCTCCGCCATCATCAACCCGCCGCAGTCGTCGATCCTCGCGGTGGGCGCCGCGCGTCAGGCCCCTGTCGTCGTCGACGGTGCTCTCGCCGTGGCGACCGTGCTGCGCGTGACGCTGTCGGTCGACCACCGACCCGTCGACGGCGCTGCGGCGGCCCGCTGGATGCAGGCGTTCGTGGATCTGCTCGAGCACCCCGCTCGGATCCTCGCGTGACCATGCGCTCCACCCCGGCGCAGGACATGATCGTCGGACCCCACCAGGAGGTGACCGCATGACCGGCGAGGCCGTGGTGCTGCTCGGCACCGGCAAGATGGGTGCGGCGCTGGTCGACCGCTGGGTCGAGGCCGGGCGCAGCGTCGTCGTCTGGAACCGCAGCCCTGCATCCGCGGAAGCGCTCGTGCGAGAAGGGGTCTCGGCCGCGCCCACCCTCGCCGAGGCGGTGGCGGGACGCCCGGTCGTCGTCACGAGCCTCACCGACGGCCCCGCCCTCATGTCGGTGCTTCTCGACCAGGGCGGCCTCGGCGCGATCGACCCCGGAGCCACCCTCGTCGACCTGTCCACCGTCGACGTCGCGTCGTCGGAGGCCGTGGCGGCGGCGGCCGCCGCGCGCGGCATCCGGTACGTGCGCGGCGCGGTGAGCGGCTCGCCGCTGGTCGTGCGCTCGGGCTCGGCGTCGCTGCTGCTCTCGGGTCCGGCCGACGCCGTGGCCTCGGCCCACGACGTGCTGACCGAGGTGGCACCGACCCACCACGTCCTCGGCGATCGCGAGCAGGCGCGTGTCGTGAAGATCGCGGTCAACTCCATGCTCGGCGCCACCATGCAGCTGCTCGCCGAGGCGACCGTGCTCGTCGAGGCCGCCGGCGTGGAGCGCGCGGCGTTCCTCGACGCGCTCGACGGCTCCGTGATGGCCAGCCGGTTCGTCAGCTACAAGGGCGCAGCCCTGCGCCAGCGCGACTACGCCGCCACCTTCCGTACCGCCGACATGCGCAAGGACCTCGACCTCGCGGTATCGCTCGGCACCGCCGCCGGGATCCCGCTCCCCGTCGCGTCGGCCGTGCTCGCCCGGCTCGAGCAGGCGGTCGACGCAGGGTATGCCGACGACGACTTCCTCTCCCTGGTCTGCATGCAGCAGGTGGCGTCCGGCCGTCCGGCCGACCTCGCCCGCGACCCAGCCCCCTGACCCACCCCCTGATCCCGGCCACGCGCCGCGTACCGACGACGAGAGGCGAAGCAGTGAGCAAGCTGACGGCGACGTACGGCACCAACCAGGTCGACTGGGAGTCGCGGCTGGACATGCCGCGTCTGCGCGTGGAGCGCCTCTCCCGTCTGAAGGCCGAGCTCGAGCGCTCCGACCTCGCGGCGCTGCTCACGTTCGATTTCCACAACATCCGGTACATGACCGGCACCCACATCGGCACGTGGGCGATGGACAAGATGATCCGCTTCGCGATCCTGCCGCGCGATGGCGACCCGGTCCTGTGGGACTTCGGCTCCGCGGCGAAGCACCACATGCTGCAGGCGACCTGGCTCGACGAGCCGCACGCAGCCGCCGGTCGCGGCGAGCACTACGGCAACCGTGCCGGGATCTCGACGCTGCGCGGCACGATCGGGCCCGGCGCCCGACGGGCGCAGGACGTGGCCGAGAAGATCGCGGGCGTCATGCGCGACTTCGGCCTCGAGGGCCAGCCCGTCGGCGTCGACATCATCGAGCCCGACGTCCTGTTCGCGCTGCAGGCGGCGGGCGTGCCCGTGGTGGACGGCCAGCAGTGCTTCCTGGCGGCCCGCCGGATCAAGACGCCGGACGAGATCGGCCTGCTCACCCAGGCGGCGTCGATGGTGGACGCGGCCTATGAGGAGCTGTACGAGTTCCTGCGCCCCGGCGTGCGCGAGAACGAGTGCGTAGGGCTGGTCGCCAAGACGCTCTACGACCTGGGGTCCGAGCACGTCGAGGGCGTGAACGCGATCTCCGGCGAGCGCTGCTCGCCGCACCCGCACGTCTACTCCGATCGCCTCATCCGCCCCGGCGACCCGGCGTTCTTCGACATCCTCCACTCGTTCATGGGCTACCGGACCTGCTACTACCGCACGTTCGCGGTGGGCTCGGCGTCGCGGGCGCAGCGCGACGCGTACGTCGTGTGCCGCGAGCTGATGGACCGCGCGATCGCGGCCGTGAAGCCGGGTGCCACGACCGCCGACATCGTGGAGCTGTGGCCCAAGGCCGAGGAGTTCGGCTTCCCGAGCGAGGAGGCGGCGTTCGCGCTGCAGTACGGCCACGGCGTCGGTCTCTCGATCTGGGAGCGGCCGATCTTCTCCCGCTACACCTCGTTCGACGCGCCCGAGACCCTCGAGGAAGGCATGGTCTTCGCGCTCGAGACGTACTGGCCCGCGGCCGACGGCTGGGGCGCGGCGCGCATCGAGGAGGAGGTCGTCGTCACGGCGACCGGGTGCGAGGTCATCACCAAGTTCCCGGCGGAGGAGCTGCTCGTGGCGGGCAAGCGCTACTACACCACCGGCGGCTACCTGCCCGCCGAGCGCGACTCCCAGTCGCACCTGAACACCGCGGCCGGCCGCGGCGAGTCCTAGGTCAGCACCAGAGGTCGGACGACGAGAGGGGCGGTCCGGGTTCGCCCGGCCGCCCCTCTCGCGTTCGTGGTGGTGCTGACTACTCGTCGTGCGCCTCGACGGCGCCGATCTCGTGGTCGGAGTACTGGTAGGGGTTGTCGAAGAGCTCGTCGGGTGCGAGCTCGGGGTTCATGCCGTTGACCCACTTCTCGTCGCCGAGCGCCTGCTGCAGATGGTCGACCGTCTGCCCGACGACCTCGCGGGCCTTCTCGAGCTTGTCGGCCGCGCCGACGAGGCGCCCGTCGTGCTTGAGCACCGTGCCGTTGACGAGCACGGTGTGCACGTCGCCGCGGCCTGCCTGGTAGACCACGTGGCCGTAGGGGTTGAGCACCGGGAACATCGCCGGGGACGCATCGTTCTTGATGAGCACGATGTCGGCCTGCTTGCCGACCTCGATGCTGCCGACCTTGTCGGCGATGCCGAGCGCCTTGGCACCGCCGATGGTGGCCCACTCGACCACCGTCTCGGCGCGCAGCGGGTGGTTCACCACCGTGTCGCCCGCCTCGTGCGCCGCCATGTGCACCCGCACGCGGTCGGCGTTCGCGGTGGAGCGCATGGCGTTGAAGAGGTCGGCGCTCCACCACACGCTGGTGTCCATCGACAGCGAGATCGGGACGCCGTACTTCCGCAGCTGCCAGGTGGGCGGGTAGCCCTGACCGGCGCTGGACTCGCTCTCGGTGGACACCGACGCGAACCCGCCCGAGGCCGCGATCTTGTGGTAGCTGTCGGCGGACAGGGTCGTGGAGTGGACGTAGATCTGGCCCGGCGTCATGAAGCCGTTGTCGTACATCAGATTGATGCTCTCGTCCTTGGTGATCGCCCACACGCCGGCGTGGGTCGTCACGTTGACACCGAGCTCGCGGGCGGCCTCGAACGCCGCCCTCTCCGGGAAGGTGGGGTCGCCGGTGACGTCGAACGCGAGCTGGAAGCCGACGAGGTCGTTGCCGCCGATGCGCCGGCGGACGAAGTCCTGGAACTCCGGCGAGGTCGACCACTCCCACGGGCCCTGCTGGATGTTGCCGTAGGCCAGGACGAAGCGGCCGGGGATCTCCTCGAGCGCGTCGAGCGCGGCGTCGGCGTGCTGCGTGCTCTGCAGACCGTGCGACCAGTCGACCGACGTCGTGACGCCGGCGTCGACCGCCTCGATGGCGCTGAGCAGGTTGCCGGCGTAGACGTCCTCGGGGCGGAAGGACTTGCCCCACTCGAGGTCGTACCAGACGAAGTACTGGGTGAGCGTCCAGTCGGCGCCGTAGCCGCGCATCGCGGTCTGCCACATGTGCCGGTGGGTGTCGATCATTCCGGGCATGACGATGCCGCCTCGCGCATCGACCTCGACCGTGCCCTCGGGCACGGGCAGCGCGTGGCCGATCGCCTCGATGCGCTCGCCGACGACGAGGACGTCGGCGTCGGTGAGCACGGTGCGACCTGCGTCCATGGTGAGGACGGTTCCGCCGCGGAGCACGACCGCGGGAGCGTCGGCGATCCGGGCGTCGGGGGTCGAGGTCATCGCTCTCCTTCGAGCGGGCCGCCGGGGCGGCACGGCTGGGGACGTCCCGCACGCGCGACCGGGACGGCCGCGCTGCCGGGTGGACCCACCCTGAGCGGCACCGAACTCCGCGTCAAGGGATTCTTGTGAAGTGGTCCTGAAATCTTGGTCGGACCCCGGGCCGTGGACGTCGCCCCTGCCGCGAGGCGGGTCAGGTCCGACGGCGGGTGGCCCCCACGACCTTGGCCAGGGACTCCAGCTGCCCGGTGTCGCCCGCGGCCGCCGCCTCGTGCAGCACGATCCAGACGGCGACGACGTCGTCGGTTCCGTGGTTCTCGAGCCGGTGCGGCTCCGCGGCGTCGAAGGTGATGGTGTCGCCCGCGGAGAGCGTCCAGGTGTCGAACTTGTGGCGGAAGGTGAGCTCGCCCGACACGATGTACGCGCACTCGAAGCCCTCGTGCTGGGAGAACTTCCCGGACGTGCCCGAGCTGCTGCCCGGGCGGTAGGTGACCAGGATGAACTCGAGGCCGGGGGGAGCCGCATTGCTCAGCTTCTCCCAGGTGACACCGGATTCCAGCTCGATCGTGAGCCGCTCGCCGCGTGCGAGGACCGGCGTGCGAGGAGCCCGGCCCCGCGTCCTGCCGCGCGCCCGCGAGCGACCGGCGGGCGGTTGCGCCGCCTCCGGCCCCGACGCGGGCACCGTGTCGTCGAAGAGGTCGTCGAGGGTCAGGCCCAGCTCGTTGACGAGGCGGTAGAGGACGGCGACGGAGGCCCGGCAGCGTCCGTTCTCCACCTGCGACAGCATGCTGGCCGACACGCCGACCCGGCTGCCCAGCTCGCGCAGCGAGAGCCCGAGCTCCTGGCGTCGGGCGCGCAGCCGGGCGCCTGCGGCGGCCTCCATGCGTCCTCCGGTACGACGACGATCGGGGTGCGGATGCCTCGGGACTGTACTCCACCGGTGCGCCCGGGCCGGCCGACGTCGAGGTCCAGGTTGTTAAGCGTGGCTTGACGCTGCCGTGACGGCTGCCTACTGTCGCGACAGGCCGCGCGTGCGGCACCGGACCACCCAGGCTGCACGAGCGACGGAGGACGACATGACGGCGAGGCAGGGCACCGCGGTGATCCTGGGCGGCACGGCGGGCATCGGCCGCGAGCTCGCGACCCGGCTGGCCGCCGACGGGATGTCGGTCGTGATCTCCGGCCGCGACGCCGCTCGAGCGCAGGCGGTGGCGGCCGAGATCGGTCCGGCCGTCACCGGCATCGCGCTCGACCTCGCCGAGCCGGCGACGCTGCGCGACGCGCTCTCCGGGGTCGGCCAGGTCGACGCGCTGATCATCGCGGCGATCGAGCGCGACGCGAACTCGGTGAAGGACTACGACATCGAGGGCGCGACGCGCCTCGCCGTCCTCAAGCTCGTCGGCTACACCGAGGCCGTGCACGTGCTGGCCGACCGGCTCGCGCCGACCGCGTCGATCGTGCTCTTCGGCGGACTCGCGATGATGCGCCCGTACCCCGGATCCACGACGGTCACCACCGTGAACGGCGGAGTGAGCGCGATGGTCCGCACGCTGGCCAGCGAGCTCGCGCCGGTGCGCGTCAACGCCGTGCACCCGGGCATCGTGGGCGACAGCCCGGCGTGGGAGGACAAGGACCTCTCGCTCGTCGTCTCCCGGACACCGATCGGCCGCACGGTCACGATGGACGAGATCGTCGGAGCGACCCTCTTCCTCCTCGACAACGGTGGCGTCAACGGTCAGAACCTCATGGTCGAGGGCGGCGTCCTCGTCCGCTGACGACGAGCCCGCACCCCACGGAGCGAGCGGAAGCGAGCGCGATGTACCACGTCACCCGCATCGACGAGACCGAGAACGTCCTCCCTGCGGCGTACGCCGACCGCTCGCGCGGCTTCTCGCGCCAGCAGCTGGTCGGGAAGTCGCAGGGGTCGCCGCACATGGGCCTCTTCGTCTGCACGCTGGAGCCGAAGGGCTACGTCGAGGCGGTCGTGCACTCCTACGAGATCAGCGTCTACGTGCTCTCCGGCGAACTCGTCCTGACCATGCTCGGGCAGTCGATCACGCTTCCTGCCGACCACTGCGCGGCCGTGCCCGTCGGCGTCACCTACTCCGTGCGGGCGTCCGGGAACGGTGCGGTGTCGTGGCTGCACATGGCGGCGCCCGCACCGTTCGAGGACGGCCGGCGCAAGGACACCTTCTTCACCGGCGACGACCTCGAGGGCGCTGCGGTGGCGGCGGCTGACGTCCGCGACCCGCGCAACCAGAGCTCGTTCCGCTTCGACGCCTCCTCGATGGACCTCGACAACCTCGCGGTCGGATCGAAGGTCGACGCGCCGCAGGTGTCTGCCAGCATGGCGACCGCGCTGCTGGCCTACAGCGGGATCGGCGTACGGATGCTCGTCGACCAGCGGCTCAAGGCGCAGCTGCACACGATGTTCATGGTGCAGTACCAGCCGACGGCGATCGCCCACCCGCACGACCACCCGTTCGAGGAGGCGTACGTGATGGTCGAGGGCGAGGTGCACGCCCTCGTCGAGGGGCACGAGCTCGTGCTGCGTCCCGGCGACGTGCTGTGGGCAGGGGTCGGCGCGGACCACGGCTTCCACAACCGCGGCAACGGCCTGGTGCGCTGGATCGAGACCCAGGCGCCGCAGCCTCCGGCGCAGCACTCCTACCGGTTCAACCGCGACTGGGAGTATCTGGAGAAGCTGCTCGACTCCGGCGAGTGACGCCGGCAGGGGCGCGGAGCGGAGGTCGCGGCGTGGAGACCCTGGAGGAGCGCGCCCGGGCGGTGCTGCCGCCCGAGGTCTTCGCCTACTACGCCGCGGGCGCGGGCGAGCAGCGCACCCTCGTCGCGCAGACCGCCGCGTGGGACGACCTGCTGCTGCGACCTCGCGTGCTGCGCGACGTCTCGACCGTGACGACGGCGACGACCGTGCTCGGCACGCCGGTCGCGTCGCCCGTCCTCGTCGCCCCGGCGGCGCTGCACGGGCTCGCCCACGCCGACGGAGAGCTGGCCACGGCCACCGGGGCTCGCGACGCCGGCTCCCTGTTCGTGGTGTCGATGCGCGCGAGCCGTCCGCTCGAGCAGATCGCCGCCGCGGCCGGACCGTGGTGGCAGCAGCTCTACGTGCTGCGCGACCGCGGCATCTCCGACGAGGTGGCTCGACGCGCCGCCGACGCGGGCGCGTCCGCGCTCGTCGTGACCGTCGACGTGCCGTTCGTCGCGAACAAGCCCACCGGTCCGCTGCCGCCGCTGCCGCGCGAGGCGATCGTGGAGGCGCTCCAGGGGCGCGACCCCGCCGACGAGCGGCTGCAGCAGGCGCCCGACCTCGGAGCCGCTGATCTCGCACGGCTCAAGGAGATCAGCGGCCTGCCGGTGGTCGCGAAGGGCGTGCTCCGCGGCGACGAGGCGCTGCGCTGCCTGGACGCGGGTGCCGACGCCGTCATCGTCTCGACGCACGGCGGGCGCCAGCTCGACGGCGTGGTCCCGTCGGCGGTCGCGCTGCCCGAGGTGGTCGACGCGGTGGCCGGACGGGCCGAGGTGTACGTCGACGGCGGGGTGCGGACCGGCGGGCACGTCCTGCGGGCGTTGGCGCTGGGAGCGCGCGCCGTCCTGGTCGCCCGCCCGGTGCTGTGGGCGCTCGCGGTCGACGGCGCCGACGGGGTGCGCGACGTGCTCGACGGCCTCACGGCCGACACGCGCGACGCGCTGGGGCTGGCCGGCTGCTCGTCGCCCGGCGACACCGGTCGCGACCTCGTGCGCATCTGAGCGGTCGGCGGCCGTGTCGCACCCCTGAGGCGCGGTCCCCGGGTGCGAGCATCGAGAGGTGACCTCCATGCTCGAGCGGCCCGCCGCGCGCCCGCAGGCGCCGCGCCCGCGCCGCTCGAGGGAGGACGTGGTGGGCACGTTGCCCGTGGCGGCGGTGACCTCGGCGGTCTGGGCGGCCGGCGTCGGGCTGGTCGTCGTGGGCGTGCTCGTCACGGCCGCGTGGGCCCTCACCGGCCGCGGCGACGACGGCCTCGGCACGCCGCTGTCCGCGGCGGGCGTGCTGTGGCTCGCCGGCCAGCACGCGGGCGTCAGCGTCGCAGCGGCGACGATCACGCTGCTGCCGATGCTCCTGCTCGGCCTCGCCCTCCTCCTGCTCTTCCTCGCCGGGCGGTGGGCGGTGCGCATCACCTCGACGACCACGGTCGCCGACACCGCGCTCCTCGTGGTGGGGGGAGCGGCGACGTACGCGCTGCTCGCGATGCTCGTGGCCCAGGCCTCGTCGCTGGGCGGCGCCACGGTCGCGCCGTTGACCGCGCTCGCGTCGTGCGGGGCGGTGGCGCTGCTCGGCCTGGGCGCGGGTGCGCTCGCGGGCGGCCCGCTGGGTGCCGCGGCCCTCGCTCGGCTGCCGCAGCCTGCGCGCGACTCATTGCTCGCGGCCGGTGCGGCCTCCGGGGCGCTGCTCGTCGCCGTCGGCGTGGTCGCCGCCGTCGCGGTGGTGTCGCGCTGGTCGACCATCGCCTCGATGTCGCACCAGCTCGCGCCGGGAGCGGGCGACGCCGTCGGCGTCCTGCTGCTGACGCTGGCCTACCTGCCCAACCTGCTGGTCTGGGTCCTCGCGTACGTCGCCGGTCCTGGCTTCTCGGTCGGCGGCGGCACCGGCGTCGACCCCTTCTCGCAGACCGGCGGGCTGCTTCCTGCGGTGCCGATCCTCGGCGCGGTGCCCGAGCAGGCACCTGCCGCCGGACCGCTGCTCCTGCTGCTCCCCGTGGCCGCCGGCATGGTCGCCGCCGCGGTGCTCCGGCACCGCCGCTCGCTGGCGCTCCGCGAGGAGGCGGTGGCCCTGCTGGGGGGAGCCGCCGTGGTCGCGGTGGGTGCGGCTCTGCTCGCCGCGCTCTCCGGCGGCGCTCTCGGCGACGGCCGTCTCGAGCAGCTCGGACCGCCCGCCCTGGCCACCGGCCTGGCGCTCGGCGGTCTCGTCGCCGGGGGCTCGCTGCTGGTGTCGCTCGGCACCCATGTGCTGCCCACGGTCTGGGTCACCGGCGAGCACTAGCCGGTCCGTCCGGCGCGACACGGTCCCCGTAGGATCGGCGCATCCCGACCGAAGGACCCGCCGAGTGGCCCCCGAGACGCACGCCGACAGCCCGTCCGCACGGACCCGGCTCGTCGTCCTGGTGTCCGGGTCGGGCACGAACCTGCAGGCGCTGCTCGACGCGAGCGCGGACCCGTCGTACCCGGCGGAGGTCGTGGCCGTCGGCGCGGACCGCGACGGCATCCTGGCGCTCGAGCGCGCCGAGAAGGCGGGCCTGCCCACCTATGTCCTGCGCGTCGCCGACTTCGCGACGCGCGAGGAGTGGGACGCCGCGTTCACCGCGGCGACCGAGGCGCACGAGCCCGACCTCGTCGTGTCGGCCGGGTTCATGAAGCTCGCCGGTCCGGCGTTCCTCGAGCGCTTCGGCGGCCGCTATGTCAACACCCACCCCGCGCTGCTCCCGTCGTTCCCGGGCATGCACGGTGCGGCCGACGCGCTGGACTACGGCGTGAAGGTGACCGGCTGCACGCTCTTCGTCGTCGACGCCGGGGTCGACACCGGCCCGATCCTCGCCCAGGCGGTGGTCGACGTCCGCGACGACGACGACGTCGAGTCGCTGCACGAACGCATCAAGACGGCGGAGCGCGAGCTCCTCGTCGACGTCGTGGGCCGGATGGCTCGCGACGGTTGGACCGTCACCGGCAGGAAGGCCTCGATCCCGTGAGCACCCGTCAGATCCGCCGCGCGCTCGTCTCGGTCTACGACAAGGCCGGTCTGGACGAGCTGGCCCATGGGCTGGCCGCCGCCGGTGTCGAGATCGTGTCGACCGGCTCCACCGCCGCGCGCATCGCCGCGCTCGGGGTGCCCGTCACGCAGGTGTCGGACGTGACCGGCTTCCCGGAGACGCTCGACGGGCGGGTCAAGACCCTGCACCCCGCCGTGCACGCCGGCATCCTCGCCGACCTGCGGCTCGACGAGCACCAGCAGCAGATCGACGAGCTCGGCATCTCCGCGTTCGAGCTCGTCGTCGTCAACCTCTACCCGTTCGTGGAGACCGTCGCCTCGGGCGCCAGCCCCGACGAGTGCATCGAGCAGATCGACATCGGCGGCCCGACCATGGTTCGTGCTGCTGCGAAGAACCACCCGAGCGTCGCGATCGTCACCTCGCCGTCGCAGTACGCCGACGTGCTCGCTGCCGTCGCCGCGGGCGGCTTCACCCTCGAGCAGCGCCAGCGCCTGGCTGCGGCCGCCTTCGTGCACACCGCCAACTACGACGTCGCGGTCGCGTCCTGGCTCGGCAACGTCGTGGCGCCGACCGACGAGGGCACCGGGTTCCCGGCGTGGATCGGCGCCACCTGGGAGCGGGCGGAGGTGCTGCGGTACGGCGAGAACCCGCACCAGCGCGCGGCGCTCTACGTCACGAACCACACGCCGAACCCCGGTCTGGCACAGGCCGACCAGCTCGGTGGCAAGGAGATGTCCTACAACAACTACGTCGACGCCGACGCAGCCCGTCGCGCTGCCTACGACCACACCGAGCCGGCGGTCGCGATCATCAAGCACGCCAACCCGTGCGGCATCGCGGTGGGCGCCGACATAGCCGAGGCTCACCGCCGAGCCAACGACACCGACCCGGTGTCGGCGTTCGGGGGCGTGATCGCCGCGAACCGCCCGGTGTCGGCCGAGATGGCGCGCCAGGTCGCCGAGATCTTCACCGAGGTCGTCGTCGCTCCCGGGTTCGACGACGACGCCCTCGAGATCCTGCGGGAGAAGAAGAACCTCCGCCTGCTCGTGGCCGACCCCGTCCCCGCGCACGGCGGCATCGAGATCCGTCCGGTGTCGGGCGGGATCCTGCTCCAGTCGGTCGACAAGCTCGATGCCCCCGGCGACGACCCGTCGACGTGGACGCTCGCGTGCGGGGAGGCCGCGGACGAGGCGACCCTGCGCGACCTGGCGTTCGCGTGGCGCGCGGTGCGCTCGGTGAAGTCGAACGCGATCCTGCTCGCTCGCGACGGTGCCGCAGTCGGCGTCGGCATGGGGCAGGTCAACCGTGTCGACTCGTGCCGGCTCGCCGTCGCGCGTGCGGGCGAGGACCGCGCGCGCGGTTC
The DNA here is from genome assembly GCA_029781935.1 of Actinomycetes bacterium. Classification (GTDB taxonomy): domain Bacteria; phylum Actinomycetota; class Actinomycetes; order S36-B12; family CAIYMF01; genus Longivirga. Next base: position 14,530 of record JAKOVT010000412.1, read on the forward strand.
GGTCGCGGCGTCCGACGCGTTCTTCCCGTTCCCCGACGGGCCGGAGGTCCTCTTCGCGGCCGGCGTGAAGGCGGTCGTGCAGCCCGGTGGGTCCGTGCGCGACGACGAGGTGATCGCAGCCGCGACCGCCGCGGGCGTCACGATGTACCTCACCGGGACGCGCCATTTCTTCCACTGACCCCGACGGCTTCCTGGAGGCGGCGGCGACCGAGGGCTACGCCGTCACGCCGCTCGTCCAGTCCACCGGCCACGCGCCGATCGCGCTGGTCGGCGCGGTCGTCGCCGGCGTGCTCGCCGCCCTGCAGGGGCGGGTCAACGGCGGCCTCGCGGAGGCGCTCGACGGCGACGCCGTCCTCACCGCCGCCATCGCGACGAGCATGGGCCTGCTGGTCCTCGCGGTGGTCCTCGCACTGCGGACGACGTCGCGCCGGGCCCTGCTGACCGGGCTGCCGCACGCGGTCCGGTCCGGACGGTTGCGCTGGTGGCAGCTGATCGGCGGGCTGTCGTCGGCGTTCTTCGTCGTGACGCAGGGCGCGAGCATCCCGGCGCTCGGCGTCGCCCTGTTCACCGTGCTCGTGGTCGCCGGCACCACCGGCTCCTCGCTGGTGTTCGACGCCGTGGGCCTCACGCCCGGCGGCCGGCGGCCCGTGACGTCTCCTCGCGTGATCGGAGCGGTCGGCACGACGCTCGCCGTCGTGGTCGCGGTGTCGGGGCGGTTCTCGGCCGGGTCGCTGGCGCTCGCCGCCGTGATCGTGACGATCGCGGCGGGTGTGATCTCGACCTTCCAGATGGCGATCAACGGCATGGTCGCCGAGGAGACCGACGACGGCCTCGTCCCGGTGGTGCTCAACCTCGGGCTCGGGATCCTGGTGCTGCTCGTGGCGCTGCCGGTCGCGCACGCGATCACCGGGGCCGCCTGGGTGGCACCGCCCGCGCCTGCTGAGCAGCCGCTGCTCTGGCTCGGTGGGCCGCTCGGCGTCGGGTTCCTCCTGCTGTCGGCGATCGTGATCCGACCGCTCGGCGTCCTGCTCTACTCGCTGGTGACCATCGGCGGCCAGCTCGTCGGCGCCGTAGCGCTCGACGTCGTCGCCCCCACCTCGGGCGCCGACATCGGCTGGCAGGTCGTCCTGGGCGTGCTGCTCACCGCAGCCGCGGTGGCTGTCGCCGCCCTGCCTGCACGTCGGGTGTGACGGGCGGATCGAGTCGGGCTGTGCTTGCTGCGGCTCCAGGCGAGCGCGGGCTCGCTGCGCTCGCTGTCCGTCGTGAGCCGCGACCCTTCGGGCCCCGTCTCACGGCGGACGCGCTCGCGTCGCCGGCGCGCCGGGGACCGGTCGGCTCGGGCCCCAGGGGGCCGTCGCCGGCCGGTGCGGCCTGCCGGCCGCGCGGCGCGCACGTCCGGTGGCGGGCTCGACGGGTGGCAAGTGGGACGAGCGGGTCCAGGGTGCTGTGCTTTCTGCGGCTC
>JAKOVT010000415.1 GCA_029781935.1 Actinomycetes bacterium
AGCTTCTCGGTGTCGCGGCGCAGGTCTCGGAACAACGTGTGGGCGGCCGTCTCCTCGTCCTGGCGGGCGAGCGTGACGCCGTGCCCGACCCGCAGGAAGTCGGGGGTGTCGAGGAAGGACCGGGTGCCCTCGAGCAGGACCTTGCGCAGCGTCGCGTCGCGTGCCTCGGCACCGACGGCCGGCGTCCAGTGCGGCTGCCGCTGGAGCCAGTCCTCCCACGAGCTCTGCACGACCGCCCCGAGCAGGGCGTCCTTGTCCTCGAAGTACCAGTAGACCGAGCTGACCGGCAGGCCCGACTCGGCGCACACGCGCGAGATCGTCGTGCCGACGTACCCGCGCTCGGCCGCCACCTTCGAGGCCGCCCACAGCAGCCGCTCGCGGGAGTCGTCGGGCGCCGGCTTCGGTGCCGGTCGGGAGATCGGCGACGGCTTGCGGCGCCTCACCGGGGGAGCGGCCGCCAGCGCCACCGCGACCTCGCCGGTGGCGCGGCCGAGCGCCTCGGTGATCCTGCCGTAGGACCAGCGCGGGTCGATCTGGGTGGAGAGGAACAAGCCGTCGGCGCTGGCCATGAGGAACTGGGTCAGCAGGACCGGAAGCTCCGGGTGCCGGGCGACTGCGTCGGCCCCGAGGACCGCCCGGCACCATCCCACGGTGCTGCCGATGGTGTCGGCCCGCACCTCGAGGAACCGGTCGCGGGCCGCGATCTGCTCGCCGCCGCTCAGCAGCGCGAGCATGAGGCCGAAGCGCCAGAACTCGGGCTGGTTCGCCAGTCCGAGGCGCACCCGCTCGAAGCGGCCGCGGAAGCGGGCGCGGGCGTCGCCGTCGTCGGACCTCTCCCACCCGGACTCGCCCTGGCGCCACTGCGAGTAGGAGTGCTCGAGCACCTCGGCGAGCAGCGCGTCCTTGTTCTTGAAGTGCCAGTAGACCGAGGACGCCGGCAGACCGCTGCGCTCGGTGACCAGGGCCATCGTCGTACCGTCGTAGCCGCGCTCCGCGGCGATCTCGAGGGCGACGTCGAGGATCCGCTCCCTCGACTCCGCGCCCTGCTTGTGCCGTCGCGCCGTCCTCGGTGGCACGCCGCCCCCCGTCGTCGTGGTCCGTGCTGACGCCGGGAATCCTAGTCGCGCTACAGGGACGACAGAACTCCAGGGAGCACAGAACTCTAGGGAGTCCAGAACTCTAGGGAGTCCAGAACGGCGTACGAGTTCCTCGAACATGATCATGTTTGGGGAACTACGCCGAGCAGAGCCGGTCGGTCTCGAGCACCGACGCGCTCGAGGACCTGCTCGGACCGGGCCCGAGGCAGCTCCTCGACCGTGATCCTGTCCGGCGAGCCCGGGCAGACGTCCAGGTCAGCGGGAGAGGGTGCGCGACAGGCCGAGGGCGGCCGTCTTCACCGCCGGCGCGAGGCGCGCGGGCTGCAGGTGCGAGGTCGGCACGGTGATCGAGATCGCCGCCACCGGCTCGCCCTTCACCAGGACCGGCGCCGCCACGCAGCTGACACCGGGGGTGGCCTCCTCGTGGTCGTACCCGACACCTGCCGAACGGATCTGGGCCAGCTCGCCCTCGAGCGCCTTCGGGTCGACGATGGAGTGGTCGGTCAGCCGGCGCAGCGGGCGCGACACGACCTGCGACACGATGTCGTCGCGCGAGAAGGCGAGCAGCGTCTTGCCGAGCCCGGTGCTCGAAAGCGGCAGCCGGCCGCCGACCCGCGAGGGGACGTCGACGCCGGAGTGCCCGCGGATCTTGTCGATGTAGAGCACGTCGAGGTCGTCGCGCACGCCGAGGTGGATGGTCTCGTGCGTGGCCTCGTAGAGGTCCTGCATGAACGGGAGGGCGGCCTCGCGCAGCCGGTGCTTCACCGGCACCAGCTCGCCGAGCTCGAAGACCGGCCGGCCCAGCACGTACTGCTCGCGGGTGCGCTCCAGCAGCCCGAGCTCGGTGAGCTCCTCGATGAGCCGGTGGGCCGTGGTCTTGGGCAGGCCGGTGCGGCGGGCGATCTCCGACATCGACATCGGGTTGCCCGTCGGGCGGAACGCCTGCAGGACGTGGATGCCGCGCTCGAGCATCGAGTTCCGTGAACGCGCCTGGCGTGCAACGGTAAGGCTGCCCTTATAGGTCGGGGTCGCGCCGGGCACGTGGTCCTCCTGCTAGGTCCGTACGACGGAACACAGTCTGGGCCGCGACGGTGGTCGTCGTCTACACCTGGGGCGGTCCGGACGGGCGTCCGGGGTGTGATGAGCGCCTCTCCGCGGGCCGGAACGGCCGGGTGGATTCGCCGGTGCCGCGGGTGTTCACTCGCCCTAGGCCGCACCTGCTCGACGGACGCGGCCGGCGGTGGCGCCCGCGTCCACCGGCACGGGGCGGTCGTGAGGGCCGTCTCCCACGGCGACGAAGGGTCTGAGCCGATGCCCAGCATCCAGTACGTGTTCGACTTCACCGAGGGCGACAAGGACCAGAAGGACCTCCTCGGCGGCAAGGGCGCCAACCTCGCCGAGATGACGCGCCTCGGTCTCCCGGTGCCGCCCGGCTTCACGATCACCACGGAGGCCTGCCGCGCCTACCTCGCCGGCGGCAAGGAGCCGGCCGACCTGCGCGTTCAGGTGACCAAGGCGCTGCGCCATCTCGAGGACTCCGTCGACCGCCGCCTCGGCGACCGGCACGACCCGCTGCTCGTGAGCGTCCGCTCGGGCGCGAAGTTCTCCATGCCCGGCATGATGGAGACGGTCCTCAACATCGGGCTCAACGACGCCTCCGTGATCGGCCTGGCCGAGGCGAGCGGCAGCGACCGCTTCGCGTGGGACTCCTACCGCCGCCTGATCCAGATGTTCGGCAAGACCGTGCTCGACATCGAGGGCGAGCTGTTCGCCGAGGCCCTCGACAAGGCCAAGGCGGCCAAGGGCATCACGAGCGACGTCGATCTCGACGTCACCGATCTCATGGCGCTGGTGCAGCGGTACAAGGACATCGTGCGCGAGGAGGCCGGGCGCGACTTCCCGCAGCACCCGCGCGAGCAGCTCGACCTCGCGATCCGCGCGGTCTTCGACTCGTGGAACACCGATCGCGCGCGCATCTACCGGCGCCGCGAGCGGATCCCGCACGACCTCGGCACCGCGGTGAACATCTGCACGATGGTGTTCGGCAACCTCGGCGAGACCTCCGGCACCGGCGTCGCCTTCACGCGCGACCCGTCCACCGGGGCCCCGGGCGCGTACGGCGACTACCTGGTCAACGCGCAGGGCGAGGACGTCGTCGCGGGCATCCGCAACACGCTGTCGCTCGACGACCTCAAGGAGATCGACCCGTCCGCGCACGGCGAGCTGATGACGGTCATGCGGCGCCTCGAGACCCACTACCGCGACCTGTGCGACATCGAGTTCACCATCGAGCGCGGCAAGCTCTGGATGCTGCAGACGCGCGTCGGCAAGCGCACCGCCGCCGCCGCGTTCCGCATCGCCACGCAGCTGGTCGACGAGCACCTGATCACCGAGGACGAGGCGCTCGAGCGCGTCAGCGGCGCACAGCTCGCGCAGCTGATGTTCCCCCAGTTCGACAGCGGCACCGACCGCAACCTGCTGACCAAGGCGATGGCGGCCTCGCCCGGCGCCGCGGTGGGCAAGGTCGTGTTCGACTCGGCCACCGCCGTCGCCTGGGCCGAGCGCGGCGAGGACGTCATCCTGGTCCGCAAGGAGACCAACCCCGACGACCTCGAGGGCATGATCGCGGCCACCGGCATCCTCACCAGTCGTGGCGGCAAGACCTCGCACGCCGCCGTCGTCGCGCGCGGCATGGGCAAGACCTGCGTCTGCGGTGCGGAGGAGCTCGACGTCGACGTCGCGGCCAAGCTCGTGCGGGTCGGCGACCTCAGCCTCCTCGAGGGCGACACGATCTCGATCGACGGCTCCACCGGCGAGGTCTTCGCCGGCGACGTACCGGTCATGCCGTCGCCGGTCGTGCTCTACCTCGAACAGGGTCTCGACGCCGCGATCGCGTCGGCCGATGAGGAGACGGGCGCGCTGGTCCGCAGCGTCGACCGCCTGCTCGCGCACGCCGACGAGACCCGCCGGCTCAAGGTGCGCGCCAACGCCGACACCGCCGAGGACGCCGCGCGCGCCCGCCACCTCGGCGCCGAGGGCATCGGGCTCACCCGCACCGAGCACATGTTCCTGGGCGACCGTCGCGTGCTCATCGAGCGCGTGATCCTCGCGGTCGACGAGGACGAGCGCCAGGAGGCGCTCGACGCCCTCCTGCCGATGCAGCGTGCCGACTTCGTCGAGCTGCTCACCGCCATGGACGGGCTTCCCGTCACCATCCGCCTGCTCGACCCGCCGCTGCACGAGTTCCTGCCGAACTACACCGAGCTCTCGGTGCGGGTGGCGCTCGCGCACGCCGACGGCAGCCCCGACGCCAAGGACCTCGCACTGCTCGCGGCCGTCGAGCGCCTGCACGAGGCCAACCCCATGCTCGGTCTCCGCGGCGTCCGGCTCGGTCTCGTCGTCCCGGGCCTGTTCGGCCTGCAGGTGCGGGCGATCGCAGAGGCGGCGGCGCACCGGATCAAGGCGGGCGGCGACCCGAAGGTCGAGATCATGGTGCCGCTCGTCGGCTCCGTGATGGAGCTGCACCTCATCCGCGACGAGTCCGACCTCATCGTCGCCGACATCGCCGAGCGCGAGGGCACCGAGCTGCACATCCCGATCGGCACGATGATCGAGCTGCCGCGCGCCGCCCTCACCGCCCGCCGTATCGCCGAGGTCGCCGAGTTCTTCTCCTTCGGCACGAACGACCTCACGCAGACGACGTGGGGCTTCAGCCGCGACGACGTCGAGGCCGAGTTCTTCGGCAAGTACCTCGACAAGGGCGTCTTCACGGTGTCGCCGTTCGAGTCGCTCGACGTCGACGGCGTCGGCCGGCTCGTCGACATCGCCTCGACAGAGGGCCGCGCGACGCGTCCCGACCTCAAGCTCGGCGTCTGCGGCGAGCACGGCGGCGACCCCGACTCGGTGCACTTCTTCCACAAGGTCGGGCTCGACTACGTGTCGTGCAGCCCGTTCCGCGTGCCGGTGGCCCGCCTCGAGGCCGGGCGCGCGGCGATCTCGAGCGACAGCAGCGACACCCGCTGACGCAGCACGCGCGGAGTGGCGGGACCGTCGTGGTCCCGCCCCGCTGTGCTGTCGGCGTACGGCGTCAGGCGGTGCCGCTCGAGCTCGCCGAACTCGTACCAGGACCGCCGTTGCCGTTCGGGTCGGGGTCGGTGCCGTTCGGGCCGTGGCCGCCGCCGGGACCGCCGGTCGGCATCTCCTGGGTGCCGGTCACCGTGAAGTCCTTGCCGACCGCGACGATGACGTGCTTCCCGTCGGTGGTCGTCAGGTGCGCCTCGTAGACCCCCTCGGAGTCGGTCTCGACGCGGTCGACGGTCGCGCTCGGGTACTTCGCGAGCGCCGCAGCCGTGACCTTCTCGGCCGTGGTACCGGTCAGCGGCGTCTCGCCCGCGCCCGGCCCGCCCCTGCCGTCACGGCCGCCCCCGGCCGGCAGCTCCTTCGTGCCGGTCACGGTGAAGTCCTTGCCCACCGCGACGATGACGTGCGTGCCGTCGGTGGTGGTGACGTGCGCCTCGTAAACCCCCTCGGAGTCGGTCTCGACGCGGTCGACGGTGGCGTCGGGGTACGTCGCAAGAGCCGCGGCCTTCACCTTCGCCGCGGTGTCGCCGGTGAGCTCGGTCTCCGCGGGTCGGGCCTGCCCCTGGCCCTGGGCGGAGGACGACGAGCCGCTGGGCGGCTGGAGTCCCGACTGCGTGCTCGACGAGGCGGAGGGGCTCGGGGATCCGGTGGCCGCGTTGGCGCTCACGGTGCCGGCGATGACGATCCCGCCCGCGAGACCCGCCGCCAGGAGTGCCGCGGCGCTGCCCCAACGCTTCGCGGACGTCCGGGTGGCGGTGGTCGTCTCGTGGTCGATCATGTGCTTCTCCCTTGATCGGGGTCCCGGGGGACCTGGTGCGTCCACCGTCCGGCGCGAACGTGTGAGCGCGCTGTCAGGGAACGGGTGCGGTCCGTGTGCGGATGTTCTGAGCACCGGTCCGGATCGGGGAGAATCGCGTCATGGCCGTGAGCACCGATCCCGAGGCGCGCGCGACGCCGTCACGTCGGCGCTCGGCGGTACGCCGTGCCCTCGCGACCGTCGTGGTGCTCGGGCTGCTCGCAGCCGCGGCGGTGACGGCGTACGCGGCGCTGCGGGTCGTGGCCACGGCGCGCAGCGACGACCGGACCCCGACCGACGCGATCGTGGTGCTCGGTGCCGCTCAGTTCTGGGGCCGGCCGAGCCCGGTGCTGGAGGCCCGCCTGCAGCACGCGGTCGAGCTCTACGACCTCGGCGTCGCCGACCGCATCATCACCGTGGGCGCCAACCAGCCGGGCGACCGGACGACCGAGGCCGACGCGGGACGCGACTGGCTGGTGGCCCACGGCGTACCGGCGACCGCGGTGGTCGCCGTGCCCGACGGCCACGACACCCTGGGCAGCCTCGAGGCGGCGGCTCGCGTGATGGCCGACCGCGGCTGGAGCAGCGCGACGATCGTCACCGACCCGGCGCACGTGGCGCGCAGCATGGCGATGGCCGACGCCCTCGGGCTCACGGCGCACGGGTCGCCGACGACGGCCGGCGCCGGCTCGAGCCTCACGGCCGAGTACGTCGCGCGCGAGACCCTCGGCCTGCTCTCGTTCTGGCTCTTCGACCGCCGCGCCGTCGCTCCACCCGCCTGATCCGTCGCGCAGCACTAGGGTCGGTCGTGATGGACCTCCTCGGCGACGACCGGCACTCCGACGGCTACGCGCCCGAGGACGAGGCCCGCTGGGTCGAGGAGCCGCCCAAGCGCGCGGGCCGCACCGCGTTCTCGCGCGACCGCGCGCGGGTCCTGCACTCCGCGGCGCTGCGCCGCCTCGCCGCCAAGACCCAGGTGCTCGCCGCCGGCGAGAGCGACTTCCTGCGCACCCGGCTCACGCACTCGCTGGAGTGCGCGCAGGTCGGCCGCGAGCTCGGCGCCGCGCTCGGCTGCGACCCTGACCTGGTCGAGACCGCCTGCCTCGCCCACGACCTCGGCCACCCGCCCTTCGGCCACAACGGCGAGGACGCGCTCGACGAGGTGGCGCAGGGCATCGGGGGATTCGAGGGCAACGCGCAGTCGCTGCGCATCCTGACCCGGCTCGAGGCGAAGTCGTTCAGCCCGGCCGACGGGCCTCGGCCCGACGGCCCGGTCGGCCTCAATCTCACGCGGGCGGCGCTCGACGCCGCGAGCAAGTACCCCTGGCCGCGCCGCGACGGTGTCCGCAAGTTCGGCGTCTACACCGACGACCTCGACGTCTTCGCCTGGGCCCGGGAGGGCGCGCTCGACGACCGCACCTGCTTCGAGGCGCAGGTGATGGACTGGGCCGACGACGTCGCCTACTCCGTGCACGACGTCGAGGACGCACTCGTCGCGGGTCACCTGGACATCCGCGCCCTTCCCGGTGCCGGTCGCTCCTCGGATCCCGAGGGGCTGCTCGACGTCGCCTCCCAGTACGCCGATGCCGGTCGCGACGAGCTCGGCGCCGCGGTGGATCGACTCACGACGCTGCCGTTCTGGCCCACGACCTACGACGGGTCGCTGCGCAGCCTCGCGGCGCTGAAGAACCTCACCTCGCAGCTGATCGGCCGGTTCTGCGCCGCCGCCGAGCGCTCCACCCGCGAGCGCCACGGCGACGGGCGCCTCACCCGCTACTCCGCCGACCTCGTCGTGCCGCGCGAGCAGCGCCTCGAGGTCGCGGTGCTGAAGGCGGTCGCGAACCGCTGGGTGATGCAGCGCGAGGGGGCCGAGTCGGTCTACTCGGGTCAGCGCGAGATCGTGCAGGAGCTCGTCGCCGCCGTGCGGCTGACGGCACCCGTGTCGCTCGACCCGGTGATGCTCGCGGCGTACCACGCGGCCGCCGACGACGACGCCCGGCTCCGGGTGGTGGTCGACCAGGTCGCGAGCCTCACCGACCGCAGCGTCGTGGCCTGGCACGCGCGGCTGTGCCGATGACGCACCACTAGGCGCGACGCAGGCGCACCGTGCGCAGCTCGTGCGGGCGCAGCGAGGTGGCGACCACGTGGTGGTCGCCCGCCACGCCGACCCAGCCGTCGTCGCCCGCGCGCTCGAGCAGATCGGTCACCGCGTACGCCGAGACGGGGACGGTGCAGCGCAGGGTCGCTGTCGTGCGGGCACCTAGTGCCTCGTGCACGCGCACGACGAGGTCGCCGCTGCGGTCGTCGGCGAGCTTCACGGCGTCGACGACGACACCGGCTCCGGTCACGGACACGACCCGGTCGACCTCGACGGAGTCCGTCGCGCCGGGCACGAGGGCGCGCCGCATGGAATGCCCTGCGCGCGTGGCGGTCTCGAGGTCGGCGCCGACCAGCAGTGCGAGCCGCTGCACGTGCGCGCCGCGGTCGGCGGTCGGGTCCGGGTACGCCGGCGAGCGCAGGAGCGAGGTGCGCAGCGTCGTGGTGGTGCCGGCGTCGTCGCGCGGCTGCTGCGTGGCGCCGTAGCCGTGCGCGTCGGCGGTGACGACCGCGACTGCGTACGGGCCCTCCGCGACGTGCAGGAAGCCGTGGAACCAGTCCTCGAAGCGGGCCTGCTCCCACGAGGTGTTGGTGTGCAGCGGGCGCTGGAGCAGGCCGTGCTGCACGCCGACGGTGACGTGCGGAGCACGCAGGTCGAGCGGCCATGCCATCGAGAGCAGCATGCCGTCCTCGTGCCAGTCGACCGCCACCTCCACCTCGAGCCGCGGCGCGCCGAGGGGCAACCGCCACGAGACGGTGGCGGTCGACGACCCGAACGACCGCACCATGCGCAGGCCGTCGCGCCGCACCTCGACGGAGTCTGCGTCACCGAGCTCGTCGAAGGACTCGACGACACCCGCGTCGATGTTCCAGGCGTCGAAGTACTGCGGCAGGTCGCGGTGCAGCCGCAGCGACCCGAGCCCCTCGCCCGCAGGCACGAGCTCGCGACCGGCCGCCAGGTCGACGAGCGACACCAGGCGACCGCGTCCGTCGAAGGTCGCGCGCAGCAGCCCGTTGTCGAGCGCAGCGCCGGTGGGCACGGCGTACGCCGTCTCCTCCGGACGCGGCTCCGCGCCCAGGGACGCGAGGGCGGAGTCGCGCAGCGCGAGCGTCTCCGCGAGGACCGCTGCGTGCTCGGCCTCGGCCTCGCGGTGGACGCGGGTGATCGACGAGCCGGGCAGGATATCGTGGAACTCCAGCACCAGATGCCGCTTCCAGAGGGCGTCGAGCGCGTCGTACGGGTACGACGCGCCGACCAGCGCGGCTGCGGTGGCGCACCAGGTCTCCGTCTCGCGCAGCGCCTCGTCGCCGCGCGCGTCGCCCGCCTTGGTCTCGCGCTGCGAGGTCCACACGCCGCGGTGGGTCTCGAGGTAGAGGTCGCCGCGCCAGACCGGCAGCGGCTCGGCGGCGTCCTGCTCGCGCAGGCGCGCGAAGAACGCGTCGGGATCGACGTGCTCGGTGCGCGGGAGGCCGAGGAGGGAGCGCATGCGGGTCGCGCGCTCGAGCATCTCCTTCGTGGGTCCGCCGCCGCCGTCGCCGTATCCCGTGGGCGCCAAGGAGTCCGGGTGGTGGCGGTGGTCGGCGCGGGTGCGCGTGACCATGAGCAGGTCGTGCTCGCCGAGCTCGGCGTTGTAGGTGTCGACGGTGGGGAAGTGGCACAGCACGCGGGTGCCGTCCAGCCCCTCCCACCAGAACGACCGGTGCGGGAAGCGGTTGGTGTCGTTCCACGAGAGCTTCTGGGTGAGGAACGAGCCGATGCCGGCCTGCGCGAGCAGCTGGGGGAGCGCCGGGGTGAAGCCGAAGCAGTCGGGGAGCCAGCCGGTGCGCGCCTCGCGGCCGAGCTCGTCGGAGAAGAACCGCTGGCCGTGCACGAGCTGGCGCGCGAGGGCCTCGCCCGAGGCGAGCAGCACGTCGCTCTCCACCCACATCCCGCCGACCGGCACCCACCGGCCCTCGGCCGCGCGCCGCTGCACGCGCTGCCACAGCGCGGGATGGCGCTCGCGCACCCAGGCGCCGTGCAGCGCCTGGCTGCCGGCGAACGTGAGCCCCGGGTCCTCGTCCATGAGCGCGAGCACGTTGGCGTAGGTGCGCACCGCCTTGCGCTCGGTCTCGCGGATCGGCCAGAGCCAGGCCGTGTCGAGGTGCGCGTGCCCCACCAGCGACAGCCGTGGGGCGTCCTCCGGTGCCGGTACGCCGAGCACCTCGGCCAGCACGGCTCGAGCCTCGATCACGCCGCCGGGCGGGTCCTGGTCGACGAGGTCGCACGCCCGCTCCACGGCTGCGGCGACGGCGGCGGTCCGCTCGTCGTCGGCGAGGCGGGACACACCGCGGGTCGGGGCGTTGACGGCCAGCAGGGTCGCGCAGACGTCGAGGTCGAGCGCGAGGGCGTGCGCCTCGAGATCCGGCGCCACGAGGTCGGCGCGGGCGAGCCGGTAGACCGGCCCGGCGGGCCGGGCGACCGGGTCGGTGCCGCGCTCTCCCGGCCCGGCGCTGGGGTTGGCCGCGGCCTCCACGATCAGCTCGCACAGGCCGCCTGCCGGGGCCTCGTCCCAGATCCGGACCCGGCGGCGCTGCGGGTGCAGGCCCGTCACCGGCTCGCCCGCCGAGCTCACGACCAGGCCCTCGGCCGAGAAGCCCGGCCCCCAGCCGTCGTAGCCGAGGTCGACGACGGCCTCCACCGTGCGCCCGGCCCAGCCCTCGGGGACGCGGCCGCGCAGCCGGAACCACGTCGTGCCCCAGGCCGGCGCCCAACCCTCGCCGACCACGGCCGGGCGCAGCGCCGTGCCCAGCCGCGCCAGCGCCTCGGGCACGGGGACCGGCTCGCCGTCGAGGTCCCACTGCTCGACCGCGAGCGGCTCCGCGGCGGTCGCGGCCGCCTCCTCGAGCGTCTGCGCGATGGCGCGGGCCCGGCGTACGGCGTCCTCGATGCTCCCCACGGCCGCATCCCATCACGACCTCCCGGCGACCGCTGCCCCGTTGGCCGGGCACACGCCCGGCGCCGGGTTGGACGGCGTCCGTAGGATCGCCAGCATGGCCGGACGCATCAGGGACGAGGACATCCTCCTGGTGCGCGAGAAGGCCCGGATCGACGAGGTCGTGCGCGACTACGTCACCCTCAAGAGCGCCGGCGGCGGCAGCCTCAAGGGCCTGTGCCCGTTCCACGACGAGCGCAGCCCGTCGTTCAACGTCAGCCCGGCCAAGGGCGCGTGGTACTGCTTCGGCTGCGGCGAGGGCGGCGACGCGATCGGCTTCCTCCGCAAGATCGACCACCTGTCCTTCACCGAAGCGGTCGAGAAGCTGGCCGGCCGGTACGGCGTCACGCTCCGCTACACCGAGAGCGGCTCGGGCCCCGCGCGCCCGGTGGGCAACCGGGGCCGGCTGGTGGAGGCGAACAAGGCAGCGGCCGCGTTCTTCGCCGAGCGGCTGGCGAGCCCCGAGGCCGAGATCGGCCGGCGCTTCCTCACCGAGCGCGGCTTCGACGCCGAGGCCGCCGCGCACTTCGGCGTCGGGTACGCGCCCAAGGGCTGGGACGTGCTGCTCGGCCACCTCCGCGGCCTGTCGTTCACCGACGACCAGCTCGTCGAGGCCGGGCTCGTCGCGCGCGGCGGCCAGCGCGGCATCTACGACCGGTTCCGCGGCCGCCTGGTGTGGCCGATCCGCGACACCTCCGGCGACGTCCTCGGCTTCGGTGCCCGCAGGCTCTACGACGACGATGACGGCCCGAAGTACCTCAACACGCCCGAGACGCCGCTCTACAAGAAGAGTCAGGTGCTCTACGGCATCGACCTCGCGCGCAAGGACATCGCGAGGAACAAGCAGGCCGTGATCGTCGAGGGCTACACCGACGTGATGGCTGCGCACCTGTCGGGCGTCACCACCGCGATCGCGACCTGCGGCACGGCGTTCGGCTCCGACCACATCAGCGTGCTGCGCAGGCTGCTCATGGACGACGGCGTGTTCACCGGCGAGGTCGTGTTCACCTTCGACGGCGACGCTGCGGGCCAGAAGGCCGCGCAGCGCGCGTTCGGCGAGGACCAGCGCTTCACGGCGCAGACCTTCGTCGCGGTCGAGCCGAGCGGCATGGACCCCTGCGAGCTGCGCGTCGCGAAGGGTCCCGAGGCGGTGCAGGGGCTCATCGACCGCAAGGTGCCGCTGTTCGAGTTCGCGATCCGCGCGGAGCTCAAGGGCTTCGACCTCGACCGCCCCGAGGGCCGAATCGCCGGGCTGCGCGCCGCCGCCCCCGTCGTCGCCCGCATCCGCGACGAGGCGCTGCGGCCCGAGTACGTCCGGCTCGTGTCGGGCTGGCTCGCGATCCCCGACGACGAGGTGCGGCGAGCCGTGGCCGCCGCCCGGTCCCAGCCCGCGGCGACGCGGCGTACGCCGGACCAGCCCGCGGCGCCCGCGCCGGAGCCCGGCGCCGTGCCGCGCCTGCCGCGGCCCGACCCGCGGGACAAGGTCGCGGCCGTCGAGCGCGAGGCGCTCAAGGTGTGCCTGCAGCTCCCGCAGATCGCGGGGTCGTGGGTCGACGCCATCGAGGACGATGCCTTCCGCTCGCCGGCCTTCCTCGCGGTGCACCGCGCGATCGTCGGCGCCGGGGGAGCGGCGGCGGGCCTCACCGACCGGGAGTGGCTCGACGCGGTGCTCGCCGCCTGCCCCGACGATGCCGTGCGGTCGGTGGTGCTCGAGCTCTCGGTCGACCCGCTGCCCACCGACGAGGCCGACCAGCGCTACGCCCAGTCGGTGATCGCGCGGCTGCTCGAGATCGACGCCTCGCGGCGGATCACCGACCTCAAGGCGCGCCTGCAGCGCATCGAGCCCGCCACCGAGCCCGACTCGTACCAGGCCGTGTTCGCCGACGTCATCGCGCTCGAGGCCTACCGCCGGGGGCTGCGCGAGCAGGTGGCGGGCGGCGCGTCGTGAGGCTGCGAGCGCCGGTCGACGTACGTGCGAGGGCAGGAGGCGACAAGGTGCTCGCCTGGCTGCCCAGCGTCGGCTCGAGCGTCGTCGCCACCCACCGGGCGCTGCTGCTGCCGGAGGGCACCGAGCCCGAGCGGGTGCCCTGGGACCGCGTGCTGCACGCCGCGTGGGAGCCGACCGCGCTGCGGGTCACGGCCCAGGATCCGCACGGCGGTCGTCCGCTGGAGCTGCGGGTGCCCGTCCCCGAGGACCACGGGTCGTTGCCCGAGGTGGTCCGTGAGCGGGTCAAGGCGAGCATCGTCGTCCAGCACCACGTCGAGCTGCACGGCGAGCAGGGCGCCCGCCTGGTCGCACGGCGCACGCCCGGCGACACCGAGCTGCGCTGGTCGGTCGTGTTCGACCCCGGTCTCGATCCGGGCGACCCCGTCCTGCGCGCCCGGGCCGACGAGGAGCTGGCTCGGCTGCGAGGCTCGCTCGGCGTCTGATCCGCCGGACCGCCGTCGTCGCACCACGATCGTCAGGGCCCTTCCCGGGGCACGTCGATTTCGGTGCCGAGCAGGCCGCTTGCTATCCTCCTCGGGCGCCGCGGCACCGCGGCGGTGCACCATCCCGCGTAGCTCAATCGGCAGAGCTCCCGACTGTTAATCGGGCGGTTATTGGTTCGAGTCCAATCGCGGGAGCGCTCGAGGCCCCAGGACCTTCCGGTCCCGGGGCCTCGCCCGTTGCCGGACGTCGACACGGGGGCAGCGGACACGCAGGTCACAGGTCGGCCCCGAGGCGGGCCATCGGCGCTCCCAGCGTCTAGCGTCGACGGCGTACGGATGACACGAGGGGCGGGCACGGCGATGGCACGAGCAGCGGCGGCGGCCTTCGCGGCGACCGCCCTCACCGTCGGGCTGCTCGCCGCGGCCCCGCCCGCGGCCGCGTCGGCGCGCGGTGCCGAGCCCGGGCCGAGGGGTCCGTCGACCCAGGCGTCGGCCGCGCCCTCCCGTCCGGCCAAGGACGCCCACGACCTCGCCGTCGGACGACGCGCGGTGCAGGCACCTCTCACCGTCACCGTGCGCTTCCGTCACGGCGCCGCGCGTACCGCCGTCGGGCGTCTGGTCGCGGCCGGCCTGGGCCGTGCGTCGCGCAGCATCCCGGCTCTCGACGTCATGTCGTACGCCGTCCCCGCAGCCGACGCCCCGACCCTGCTGACGCAGCTGCGTTCGCGCTCCGACGTCGTCTCGGCCGGCTTCGCGGTGGAGCGTCGCCTCCTCGACGTCCCCGACGACCCGCGCTACCCCGACCAGGCCGCCGACCTGACCGCCGGCCACGTCCAGTCGGCGTGGGACGTCACCCACGGCAGCCCGTCGGTGCGGATCGCCGTCGTGGACAGCGGGATGACGACGACGCACGCGGACCTCGACGGCGCCTCCGCCGGGTCGAAGGTCGTGGGGCGCTACAACGCCACCGACGGGTCGGCCGACGTCACCGACGCCGTCGGGCACGGCACGTTCGTCGCCGGGGTCGCGGCGGCGACCACCGACAACGGGATCGGCGTGGCCGGCGTCGGCCGCGACACGTCGTTGCTCGCCGTGAAGGTGGCCGACAGCAGCGGCACCATCTTGTCCGACGCCATCGCCAACGGGATCGTGTGGGCGACCGACCACGGCGCGCGGATCATCAACATGTCGCTCGGCTCCCCGACGCCCGACCCGACGGAGAAGCAGGCGGTCGAGTACGCCCAGTCCCACGACGTGCTCGTCGTCGCGGCGGCCGGCAACGACGGCCTCGGCGCCAACGCGGTGAACTACCCGGCGGGCTACCCCGGTGTCGTGGCAGTGGGGGCGACGGACACGTCCACCGGGCACCGCGCCGCGTTCTCCGAGCACGGCGGTTTCGTCACGCTGGCCGCGCCGGGCGTGCAGCTGTGGTCGACCACGGCCGGCGGTTCCTACGCGCAGGAGTCCGGCACGTCGTTCGCGTCGCCGTACGTCGCGGGGGCCGCCGCCCTCCTCGCTGCGTACTCGCCCTCCTCGACCGCGCTGCAGCTGCGCAGTGCACTGGTCTCGTCGGCCCACGGGTTCGCGGGGGAGGGCCTCGGCGCAGGACAGGTCGACGTGGCGGCCGCGCTGGCCCGGCTGGCTCCGCCGACCATCCCGACCCTCACCTCGCCCTCGGGCACGGTGTCGGGCCTGGTCGACATCGCGGCGACATCGACGGCGGCGAAGGTCCGGTTCGCGGTCGACGGCGTGGCGCTCGGCGCACCGGTCGCCGTCGCCGGCGGGCAGGCTGCCACGACCTGGTCGTCGTTCGGACGCTCCGGCACGCACGCGATCACCGCGGTGGACTGCAACCTCGCCGGGGTGTGCTCCACCCGCACCGACTCGGTGACCGTCACCGTCTCGAACGAGGCGCCCGTCGTGACGGCTCCGGCGGTCGACGACGCCGTGTCGGGCGCGTACGTCGTGAGCGCCACCGCCCCGGGCGGAGGGGTGCGCTTCTACGTCGACGGCACGAGCGTCGCGTTCGCCGCGGCCGCGCCGTACACCGCGTACGTCTTCGCGAGCCCCACCGACGGCACGCACACCGTGGTCGCCCGCCAGTGCGACGTCACGGGCACCGTCTGCCTGGGGGCCGAGAGCGCGGGAGTCACGTTCTCGTCGAGATCGCTGCACCCCGTGGTCGTCTCGGTGGCGCCGAGTCCGTTCAGCCCGAACGGCGACCGGCGCAACGACACCACCACCGTGGTCTACTCGCTGCCCGACAGCGAGACCGTGGTCGCGCGCGTCTACGACGCGAACGGAACGCGCGTGCTCGGCCCGCTCACCTGGGGGGTGCAGGCGCGCGGCACCCACTCCTTCGTCGTGCGCGGCACGAGCAGAACCGGCACCCGATGGGCCGACGGCGTCTACACCGTCGTGCTCTCGACGACCGCGACGGTGGCGGGGGTGCCGTTGCGGGGTGCGGCGAACCGGGCCTTCCGCGTCGACTCCACGCCGCCGGTGCTCACCGGGATCACCGGCAACGCCACGGGCTTCTTCCCCTACCCGGACGGCTACCGCGACGCGTTCGCCCCGCTGGTGACCACCAACGAGGGAGCGACCCTCTCGTTGGTGATCCGATCGCGCGCGGGCTCCGTCGTGCGCACCGTGTCGGTCACGCGGAGCAGCGCCGGTCGTTACGTCGTCGCCTGGAACGGACGCGACGCGCGCGGCGCCCTGGTGCCGGCCGGCTGGTACTACTGGCGCTTCCAGGCGCTCGACCGCGCCGGGAACCTGCGGATCACGCGCTGGTACACGGTGAAGGTCTCGCTGGCACGCCTGCAGGCGCGCTCCATGGCCCTGCGCGTGGCGGGGTCACGGGCCACGACGTACGCCGGATCCGCGGACTGCGCGGGCGGGTCCCCGGCCGACAGCGACTACGCCACCGGGCTCTGGCTCGTCAACGAGTGCGAGTACGCGGTCACCGGCTCGCAGCTCGCCGCGGCGTTCTACAACGTGGCGCTCCCGGCCGCGACGTCCTACAGCTCGCTCTACGTGCGCGCCTACGGCTACAGCTACTTCACGCCGAGCTGGGTCGAGGGGCGGCTGAGGAACACCGTGTCGGGGACGTACGACCGCACGGGTGTGCTGAAGCTGGCCACGACCCGCACGGCGCTGTGGTCGTTCGGGGGCCTCACGGCGACCAACCACGTGTCGGGCCGGATCGCGACCGTCGCGATCGACCTGCCGAACCTCTACGGCTCCAGCCCGCGGTACGACTTCGACATCGCCTACGTCGAGGTCGTCGTCAACTACAAGGTCCTCGCCTGAGCCGGTAGCGATCGCGCTCCCGGCGACGCGTTCCGCTCCCGACCCCGCGGCGCCGGTCAGGGCGGGTCGACGTTGCTGGACGCGTCGAAGGTCGCCTCGATGCGCTCGGGGACGATGCGCTCCTGCTCGCGCGCGAGGAACGTCAGGCTGCGGCGGTCCGCGGCGGTCGGCCGCATCGGGTCGAGCGCGCGCGGCCACAGCCGTCGCCGCCTCACGATCGCGATCTCCCCGGCGTACACCAGCACCTGGTTCACCAGGTACAGCAGCGCGAAGACCGCGACGATCGTGGCGAACGAGCCGTAGACCGGACCCGACTTGGCGATCAGCCGCGGCAGCACGGTCGCGCCGAAGGTGAGCAGCCCGGTGATCGCGAGCGACCCGAGCAGCGCCGCCGGCCAGACGACGCCGAGCCGGGCCCGGTGCGGCAGCAGCAGCCCGGTCGCGGCCCACAGCATCGCGAACAGGAGGAGCGTGGTCCCTGCCGCGGCCGCGATGCGCGAATCGCCGGGGAGGTCGGGGATCGCGGCCACGGCGACCCCGAGCGCCCCGATGCCCACGATGCCGAGGACGAGCACGATCAGCATCGCGAAGATCCGCAGGTAGCGCGGGAAGAACTCGTGCCGCCTGCGGTGCGGGACAGCGGCGAGGTGGTTCAGCGTCTGGTACGCCGAGAACACGATGCCCATCGTGGAGAACAGCAGACCGACGATCGCGATGGCGAGGGGGATGCCGCTGCTGGGTAGCCGTGACACGGCCGACTCCACGGTGTCCTGCAGGTCGGGCGGCACGATGTTGTCGATGATCTCCTGCCGCAGCTCCGCGTTGCCCTGCAGCACCATCTGGACGATGGCCACGACCAGCAGCAGCAGCGGGAAGATGCTCAGGAAGCCGTAGTAGGTGAGCAGCGCCGCGTGCCGGCCGCCCTCGTCGTCGCCGTACTTCTTGATGACGGCGTAGGGGAAGCCGAGAACGGCATGCCTGCGCTGCATGCCGTCGGCCCAGTCGCGCACTCGCTCGCCGAGGCCCGCGATCCCGTCGCTCACAGGCCTACTCTGCCGCACTCGAGGGGGTCAGCCGTCCCTGCGCTCGCGGACGGGTGGGCGCATCCGGGATGCGCCTCGTTAGGCTCGCGTCGTCGGGGCGGTAGCTCAGCTGGTCAGAGCAGCGGACTCATAATCCGTCAGGTCGTGGGTTCGAGCCCCACCCGCCCCACGGAAGTCGTTGGGCCGCAAGGGTCATCATGACGACTCCACCTCCCGGTACACCAACCGGGACACCAACGCCGCCACCTGCGCGCTGTCGTCGGCCAGCAGGTGCCCGTAGACGTCGGTCGTGAGAGACGCACGACGGTGCCCGAGCTGCTTCGCGACCACCGTCGTGGGCAGGCTCGACAGGCCTACCGATGCGACGAAGTGCCGGAAAAGGTGGAACGACCCGGGCCAACCCGTCGCCACCGCGATGGGCCGGAACGCCTTGCGGACGTTCTGCGAGTGCTGGGGCGTCCCGACGGCGGACGGAAACAGGAGGTCGTGCTCGTCCCACAACGGCCCGGCAGCCAGCCGCAGAGTGCCCACGGCACGTCGCTGCCTGCGCAGCGCGGACACCGCCTCGACCGTGAGCGCGACGCGTCGCCCATCCCCGGTCTTGGTCCGGCTGCCGAGCGTTGCCTTGCCGGCCACGCTCAGGGTGATGGTGCGACCGACGAGCCAGACGCCGTGCTTGAGGTCCACGTCGGACCACTGCGCAGCCAGCACCTCGCCGATGCGTGCACCGGTCGTGGCCAGCAGGAGCACGAGCGCCTCGAGGTCCGTGCCCGTGGTCGCAGCGATGACGGCCTGGACCTGCTCCACGGTCGGGGGGACGACGTCGGCGGTACGCCGCGCCTGTTCGGGGACCTCGATGCCCGCGGCGGGGTTCGAGTCGATGAGTCGGCCCCTCTTCGCATCGGACAGGCACGCCGCCAGCGCGACGAGGCTGCCCTTGACGGTCGAGCGGGACAGGCCGCGGCGGGTGAGCTCGTGCGCCAGGTCCTCGACCTCGAGCGGCGTCAGCTCGCGCAACCGCAGCCCGCCGATGGACGGCAGGACGTAGGTCCGCAGTCGGTAGGCGTAGGCCCGCACCGTCGACTCGCGGCGTCTGCGGCCGGCGCGCTCGGGGAGCCACTCGTCGACCCACGAGCGCAGCGTCGCGGCGTTGCCGAGTACAACGCGGCCGTCCTCGGCGCGGGTCGCCATGCGTCGCAGCGCAGCCTCCGCGTCGGACTTCTTCGCGAAGTACGCCGAGCGACGTCGACCGCTCGCCGGGTCGGTCACGCGAACCATCCAGCGCACCACCTCGTCGCCGTTGGCGCGCTTCTTGACGTGGCGGGAGATCGAGCCCTCGCCGTTGGCCCGCTTGCTCACGTTCGCCTCCGTCGCAGTTCATCGAGGACTCGCTGTCCGTCGGCCGTCAGGAAGCCCCGGGACCTGCCACGAGGGACTGCCGGGGTGAAGAGCGGTGGGTCCAGATCGCGGGCCCAGGACAGTGTGTTGCGCACCGTCGACTCGGCGACGTTGAAGGCCGCAGCCACATCGGCTCGCGTCCCGCCGCTCTGCACTGCCTCGAGGATCTCCAACTTGGTCAGCGTCGCGATCGTCGATGGTCGTCCTGCCGCTCGCCGCTTGGGCTCGGCGAGCAGTGCCCTTGCCGCAGGACTGAGCGTGCTTCTCCGACCGGGTCGCTCTCGGTGATCTTGCCTCGCTTTGGCGAGCAGGCGGGCTGGGCTTGCCTCGCGCAGCACGGCCACAGGCAATCCCGAGCCGGGGGCGTCTGTGAAGTGCGCGTCGAGCCAGGCGGTGGTGTCGTCGGATGTCCGAGCGTTGGCCTCAGCCCAGGTCCTGATCCGAGCCTGACTCGAGCTGTCGTCGGGCAGTAGCAGCACGCGGTACTCGACGCAGGCTGTCGGGTGGCCCGATCGCTCGAGGAAGGTGGCGGTCACATGCCACCGGAACCGGTGAGGCGCAGGGACATCGGCCGGCACATCCCACACCTGGATCAGCGCCGCATCGTCGAGCTGGATCCGTCGAACGTTGCCTTTGGCCACGAGTCCTCCACAAGTGTGCCCGATGCTCATTAGGTGACAGAGTCGCACTGGCTCCATTCTCGTGTCAAGCGGTTCCACGCAGACCGAGGAGGGCTCAGTGAAGACAGACCACTCGCCGATCATCCGCGGCGTCGAGCAGCGGGCGTTCGCCGTCGAGGAGGTCGGCGGCATGTTGTCCGTCAGTCGCTCGACGGTCTTCCGCCTCATCGCCGCGGGAGAGCTCGAATCCATCAAGGTTGGCGGCTCTCGGCGCGTGACGCGCGAGCAGCTCGATCGCTATCTGGGGGTCGCCGGATGACGCGCGCCCCCAACGAGGAAGGCCGCCCGGTCCACCAGGCGGCCTCCGTGACGAGCACGATCCTCGAGAGCACTGTACGCCGCGGCTCGGACAGTCGGCTGGACCTCGTCCACGTCGAGGGTGTCGTCGGCGAAGTCTGCGCCGAGTGCGCCGGCCGTCTCGGCAAGCCCAAGCCAGGCCGCACGATGTGCCCGCAGTGCCACCTCGACCACCTCGCCGCCCTCCGTCGGCGTCGGGAGCTGGAGTGGCGACTGCCGCCGCTCACGGACCT
>JAKOVT010000421.1 GCA_029781935.1 Actinomycetes bacterium
CGACGGCGTCCTCATCGGCGCCGGCGACGGACGGTGGCTCGCGGGCGCCGGCGTCGTCATGCTGGTGGCGTTCCTGCCGGCCGCCTGGCTCGTGCTCTCGCGCGACCTCGGCGTCGTGGGCCTCTGGTGGGCGCTCACGTGGTTCATGGTCGTGCGCGGCGCACTGCTCTGGTGGCGCTCGCACGGCTCGACGTGGCTGCGAGCGTCGTCGGGTGCCGACGCCGGGTCGGTCGAGTCGAGCGCGCTCGGCGATGCGGGAGGATGACGGCATGGGTCAGCAGGTGCGCGTGACGGCGGTGTGCTCGGGCAACATCTGCCGCTCCCCCATCGCCGAGGTCGTGATCCGCGACGCCGTCGAGCGCGCGGGTCTCGGGCACGCCGTGCTGGTGGACTCCGCCGGAGTGGGCGGCTGGCATGTCGGCGAGGGCGCCGACCGCCGATCGGTGCAGGTGCTCGCGCGCCACGGGTACGACGGCTCGGCGCACGCCGTCCGCCAGATCACGCGCGACTGGATCGATGCCGACGACGCCCCGGACCTGCTGCTGGCGCTGGACTCCTCGCACCTGCGCGAGCTCCGGCGGCTCGCACCGGACTCCGACGTACGTCTGCTGCGCTCCTTCGATCCCGCGTCGGTGACCTCGGGCGACCTCGACGTGCCCGACCCGTACTACGGCTCGCTCGCCGACTTCGAGGACGTGCTGGCCCAGGTCGAGGCCGCCACCCCGGGCGTGCTCGCCCACCTCCGCACGCTCCTCTGATCGCCGCGGCGCGGCCCGACCGCGATCCGTGGCCGGACCCCGGGTGCCAGAGTGGGGCGCCGAGGGCAGGGAGGTGGGCCGATGAAGCTGGCCGTCGTCGGAGGCGGTTCGACGTACACGCCCGAGCTCGTCGACGGGCTCGCCAGGCTCGGCGACGTGCTGCCGGTCGACGAGCTGGTGCTGCTCGACCCCGACGCCGAGCGGCTCGACGTCGTGGGCGGCTTCGCGCAGCGCATCCTCGACCACCGCGGTGCCACGACGCGGCTGACCCTCACCACCGATCGCGATGCCGCGGTCGACGGCGCGTCGGCGGTGCTGCTGCAGCTGCGCGTGGGCGGTCAGCGCGCCCGTGCCGGCGACGAGTCGTTCCCGCTCGCGTGCGACTGCGTGGGCCAGGAGACGACCGGTGCCGGGGGTCTGGCGAAGGCGCTGCGCACGGTGCCCGTCGTGCTCGACGTCGCCGAGACGGTGCGGCGACGCGCTGCCGACGACGCGTGGATCGTCGACTTCACCAACCCGGTCGGCATCGTCACGCGGGCGCTGCTGCAGGAGGGCCACCGCGCCGTGGGCCTGTGCAACGTCGCGATCGGCTTCCAGCGGATGTTCGCGGGCTGGCTCGGCGTCGCGCCCGACGCCGTGCTGCTCGACCACCTCGGGCTCAACCACCTGACGTGGATCCGACGCGTCGAGGTCGACGGCCGCGACGTCCTGCCTCAGCTGCTCGCCGAGCACGGCGACGACCTCGCCGAGCGGCTCGAGCTCCCGCGCTCGCTGCTCGATCGGCTCGGCGTCGTCCCGTCGTACTACCTGCGCTACTACTACGCGCACGACGAGGTCGTGCGCGAGCTGAAGGCTGCCGGGACGCGTGCGGAGGAGGTGCTGCGCATCGAGGCCGAGCTGCTCGAGATGTACCGCGACCCCGCGCTCGTCGCCAAGCCCGCGCTGCTCGAGCAGCGCGGCGGCGCGTACTACTCCGAGGCGGCGGTCGCGCTCGTCGCGTCGCTGCTCGGCGGCGAGGACCACGAAGCGGTCCACGTCGCGAACGTGCGCAACGACGGGCACTTCCCGTTCCTCGCCGACGACGCGGTGATCGAGGTGCCCTGCGACGTCTCGTCGGCCGGCATCGCGCCGCGCCCTTCTGCTGCGGTCGAGCCGCTGTACGCCGGGCTGATCGCCCACGTCGCGGCGTACGAGGACCTCGCGCTGCAGGCGGCGGTCCACGGCGGGCGCGACCGGGTCGCCGACGCGCTGCTCGCGCACCCGCTCGTGGGGCAGGTCGATCTGGCCGAGACGCTCGCCGACGCCCTGCTCGCGGGCAACCAGCGGTTCCTGCCGTGGGCGCGATGAGCGGCCCCGGCGGCGGGCTGGTCGTCGCGGTCGACGGCGGCGGCAGCAAGACCGACGTCGCCGTGCTCGACCTCTCCTCCGGCCAGGTGCTGGGTACCGGCCGCGGCAGCGGATGCTCGCACCACCAGCTCGGCATCCCGGCGGCCGTCGCCGTGGTGGACGGCGCGGTCCGCGAGGCGCTCGCGTCGGTGGGTGCCGCGGCGTCCGACGTCGTGCACGCCGGCTGCTACCTCACCGCGATCGACACCCCCGCCGAGCAGGCCGACGTGCGGGCAGCGCTGGCCGCGCTGCCCTGGGGCGCGCGCTCGGTGGTGGTCGACAACGACGTGTTCGCGCTGCTGCGCGCAGGGACCGGTGCGCCGGACGCTGCGGTGGTCATCTGCGGCACCGGGATCAACGGTGTCGCCGTGCGCGGCGACGGCGCGACGTCGCGGGTCCTGGCGCTGGGTGACATCTCCGGCGACTGGGGCGGCTCGAGCGGGTTGGCCGAGCAGGTGCTGTGGTACGCCGCCCGCGCCGAGGACGGCCGCGGCGAGCCCACGGCGCTGCGCGACGCCCTGCTGCGCTGGACCGGTCGCGCGAGCGTGCACGACGTCACGCTGGCGGTGCACTCCGGCGAGCTGCGCGTCTCGTCCTGGTGGGACCGCACGCCCGAGCTGTTCGCGCTCGCCCATGACGGCGACGCCGTGGCCCGGCTGCTCGTCGACCGGCAGGGCGAGGAGATCGGGCTGCTCGCGGCGTCGCTGCTCGCCCGCCTCGACCTCGACCGCGCCGAGGTCCCGGTCGTGGTCGGCGGCGGCATCGGCGCCACCGGCGACCCGATCCTGGTCGCGGGCATCGATCGCGCGCTCGCGGCGCGCGCCCCGAGGGCCGGGCTCACGATCGTCCACGAGCGCCCGATCACCGGCGCCGCTCACCTCTCGCTGACCCACGCCCGCACCCGCTGACATCCGCATGAAGGTGCCTCAGGGGACTCCTCAGAGGCACTCGGACTTCCCCAGTGACCGGCCCGTCCAGCTCGGAGCACGCGTTCGACGTCGGGCCGGCTCCGTCCCGCTGTGCGTGCACTGCGGTCGACCTGCGTCGCGGTGGCGGACTGCCGGAGGCAGCGCCCGCGCCCACTGGGGAGGATCTCGTGCCTCGTGGGCGTCCTGGGGCACCCTCATCCGGAAGGGATGCGGGAACGGCGGAGGGCCGCCACCCGTGGGGGTGGCGGCCCTCGCTGCGTGCTGGGTCGAGCGGGTGCGTCAGGCGCTGACGACGTCCACGTTCAGGGTGGCGAGCGCCTCGGGGTGCACGCGCACCTCGACCTTGTGGGAGCCGACGGTCTTGATCGGGGAGACGATCGTGACCTTGCGCTTGTCGACGGCCGGGCCGCCGGCGGCGGCGATCGCCTCGACGACGTCGGCGACGGTGACCGCGCCGAACAGGCGGCCGGTGTCGCCGGCGCGCGCCGACAGCGTGACCTTCAGGCCCTCGAGCGAGTTCTTGATGGCCGTGGCCGACTCGACGTCGCGGACCTCGCGGACCGAACGGGCGCGCTTGATCTGCGCGACCTGCTTCTCGCCGCCCTTGGTCCACGGCGTGGCGTAGCCGCGCGGGAGGAGGTAGTTGCGGCCGTAGCCGTCCTTCACCTCGACGACGTCGCCGGGGGCGCCGAGACCGGTCACGTCCTGGGTCAGGATGAGCTTCATGTCAGTCGCCTCCTTCGTCAGCGGGCGGTCGAGGTGTAGGGCAGCAGCGCCATCTCGCGGGCGTTCTTGACCGCGG
>JAKOVT010000422.1 GCA_029781935.1 Actinomycetes bacterium
CGCTCCCCGAGGAGCGCACCTGCCCGGCGTACCGTCGGGTGACCAGGAGCAGGCCCGGCACCGGGCCGCGACGACGACGGCAGGATGAGATCGCGTGTACGAGGGTGTGGTCCAGGACCTCATCGACGAGCTGGGCCGGCTGCCCGGCGTCGGCCCGAAGAGCGCGCAGCGCATCGCCTTCCACCTGCTCGCCGCCGACCCCGCCGACGTACGCCGCCTGGCCCACCTGCTCGTCGAGGTGAAGGACAAGGTCCGGTTCTGCTCGATCTGCGGCAACGTCGCGGAGGAGGCCGAGTGCCGGATCTGCCGCGACCCGCGCCGCGACCCCGCCGTGATCTGCGTGGTCGAGGAGTCCAAGGACGTGCAGGCGGTCGAGCGCACCCGCGAGTTCCGCGGCCGCTACCACGTACTGGGCGGGGCGATCAGCCCGATCGAGGGCATCGGCCCCGACGACCTGCGGGTCAAGGAGCTGATGACGCGCCTCGCCGACGGCACGGTCACCGAGCTCATCATCGCCACCGACCCCAACCTCGAGGGCGAGGCGACCGCCACCTACCTGGCGCGCCTCGTGAAGCCGATGGGTCTCACGGTCACCCGGCTCGCGAGCGGCCTGCCCGTGGGCGGCGACCTCGAGTACGCCGACGAGGTCACCCTGGGCCGTGCGTTCGAGGGCCGCCGCCGCCTCGACGTCTGACCCCGGTTCTCGCGGTGGAGGTGCCCCAGGCCGCCCACGACGCAACCCAGGCTCCCCACTGCGGACATGATCATGTTTCGCGAACGACAGTCCGTCGGGCGACATCGGAGCCCTCGCCTCTGACAGGCTGCGGGCATGACCACGAACGACGTCACCGACGATCTCTCGGTCGATCCGGAGCCCGCGGACCTGGCCGAGCTGGCCGACCACGTGGCGGCCTCCGCTGCGCAGTTCGTGAGCGCCATCGAGGTGGTGGCCGGCGCGGAGCACCCCGACGAGGTGGTGTCGATCCTGCTGCTCGAGCTCAGCTCGCTGCTCGCCGCGGGAGCACCGCTGGGGGCGATCGAGGACGTCGTGCCCGACGACCGGTTCGAGCCCGACGCCGGCGCCGAGCCCGACATCGACGCGCTGCGCAACCGCCTGCGCGAGCTGCTCGGACCGGTCGACGAGTACGTCGAGGTCTTCGACCCCTACGCGCAGCCCGAGCTCGTGGCCGCGCGGCTGTCCGACGACCTGAGCCAGGTCACGTCCGATCTGCTGCACGGTCTCGCGCACCAGGCCGCGGGCCGTCGCCTCGAGGCGCTGTGGTGGTGGCAGTTCTCCTACCTGGCCACCTGGGGCCCGGCGGCGTCCGCAGCCCTGCGCGCGCTGCAGTCCCTCGTGGCCCACGTCCGCCTCGAGGTCCCCCTCGAGGCCGACCCCGCCGCCGACGACATCACCTGACCGACCCGCATTGACGGGTTGCGGGCAGGGATCGGGGGGTGCGGTGGATCGTCCGGCCGTCCGAGGCGTGGGACGGACATCCCACAATCCGGACGCCACGGCTGTGTGGATCTTGCGTCGGTAGGATGGGCGACGTTCATCGAACCCCCGTCCAGTGAGGCAGAACCCCACCGTGGGACTCGTGGTCCAGAAGTACGGCGGCAGCTCGGTCGCCGACGCCGACGCCATCAAGCGGGTCGCCCGTCGCATCGTCGACACGAAAAAGGACGGCAACGACGTGGTCGTCATCGTCTCCGCGATGGGAGACACGACCGACGACCTCATCGACCTCGCCGAGCAGGTGAGCCCGAACCCCGCGCCGCGCGAGCTCGACATGCTGCTCACGGCCGGCGAGCGGATCTCGATGGCCGTCCTCGCGATGGCGATCAACGACCTCGGCTTCGAGGCGCGGTCCTACACCGGCTCGCAGGCGGGTCTCATCACCGACTCGACCCACGGCAAGGCCCGCATCATCGACGTGACGCCGGGGCGCATCCAGTCGGCCATCGCCGACGGTGCCATCGCCATCGTGGCGGGGTTCCAGGGCGTCGCCCAGGACACCAAGGACATCACCACGCTCGGCCGCGGCGGTTCCGACACCACGGCGGTCGCCCTGGCCGCGGCGCTGCAGGCCGACGTCTGCGAGATCTACACCGACGTCGACGGCATCTTCACCGCCGACCCCCGCGTGGCCCCCGCCGCCCGGCAGGTCCCGCGCATCACCTACGAGGAGATGCTCGAGCTCGCTGCCAACGGCGCGAAGGTGCTGCACCTGCGCTGCGTCGAGTACGCGCGCCGCTTCGACCTCCCGATCCACGTGCGCTCGTCGTTCTCCGACAAGACCGGCACGCTCGTGGTCTCCGACTCGTCCGATCCCGAAGGGGAAGCAGTGGAGCAGCCGATCATCGCCGGCGTGGCGCACGACCTCGGCGACGCCAAGGTCACCGTCGTAGGAGTGCCCGACCTCCCGGGCAAGGCCGCCGAGATCTTCGGTGCCGTCGCCGAGGCCGGCGTGAACATCGACATGATCGTGCAGAACGTCTCGGGGTCGAGCCGTCGCACCGACGTCACCTTCACCTGCCCGATGGCCGACGGCCAGAAGGCGCTCTCCGCGCTGGAGAAGGTGAAGTCCGAGATCGGCTTCGACGACCTCACCTACGACGACGGCATCGCCAAGATCTCGCTCGTCGGTGCCGGTATGCGCTCGCACCCCGGGGTGTCCGCGACCTTCTTCAATGCCCTGTCCGAGGCAGGGATCAACGTCGAGATGATCTCGACGTCGGAGATCCGCATCTCCGTCGTCACCCGCGCGGACTCGGCGCCCACGGCCGTCCAGGCCGTGCACTCCGCCTTCGGCCTCGACGCCGACGGCGAGGCCGTGGTCTACGGCGGCACCGGCCGCTGACGCCGCACCCGTCGACGTCACTGCCGCACGGGTCGGATCCAGCGCCGAAACCGAGCATCCGGGCAGTGACGACGCGATCTAGAGTGGCCGGAACGCCTGCAGAGCAAGGAGAACGAGCATGAGCCGCAAGCCCGTCGTCGCCGTCGTCGGCGCCACCGGACAGGTCGGTGCGGTCATGCGCCGCCTCCTCGACGAGCGCGACTTCCCGCTCGCGCAGGTGCGGTACTTCGCCTCGGCGCGTTCTGCGGGGACGACGCTGCCCTGGCGCGGCGAGGAGATCGTGGTGGAGGACGCCGCCACGGCAGACGTCTCGGGCATCGACATCGCGCTGTTCTCCGCGGGCGGCTCCACGTCGAAGGCGATCGCCCCGCGCTTCGCCGAGGCCGGCGCCGTCGTCATCGACAACTCCAGCGCCTGGCGGATGGACCCCGACGTCCCGCTCGTCGTGAGCGAGGTCAACCCGCAGGCGATCGGCGAGATGCGCAAGGGCATCATCGCCAACCCGAACTGCACCACGATGGCCGCGATGCCGGTGCTGCGCCCGCTGCACGAGGAGGCCGGCCTCCGGCGCCTCGTCGTGAGCTCCTACCAGGCGGTGTCGGGATCAGGTCTCGCCGGCGTCGAGGAGCTCGAGTCGCAGGTGCGTGCCGCGGTCGAGCAGGACATCGCCGGGCTCGTCCACGACGGCCGCTCCGTCGACCTGCCGGCGCCCAAGAAGTACGTCGCGCCGATCGCGTTCAACGTCGTACCGCTCGCGGGATCGATCGTCGACGACGGCTCGCTCGAGACCGACGAGGAGCAGAAGCTGCGCAACGAGAGCCGCAAGATCCTCGGCATCCCCGGGCTGCTCGTCAGCGGAACCTGCGTGCGCGTGCCGGTCTTCACCGGCCACTCGTTGTCGATCAACGCCGAGTTCGACCGGCCGCTGTCGGTCGCGCGAGCGCTCGAGCTGCTCGCCGATGCTCCCGGCGTCGAGGTCGCCGACGTGCCGACGCCGCTGCAGGCGGCGGGTCAGGACCCGTCGTACGTCGGTCGCGTCCGCCAGGACTCGAGCGTCGAGGGCGGCCGCGGTCTCGCGCTGTTCGTGAGCAACGACAACCTCCGCAAGGGCGCGGCACTCAACGCCGTCCAGATCGCCGAGCTCGTCGCCGCCGGTCTGTAGCCCTTCGATCACCGTCGCCGATCGGAGTCCCGGTCGGTCGCCCTCCTCATGCCTTCGCGCTCGGCTGTGCCCGGCGCGCGCATGCGGCTCCAGCACGCGGATGTCGCGGTCGGTGGTCGTCGCTGCGCCGTGCGGGCGATCTGATGTCACCCGTGCGGCGCAAGCCGACTACGGAACGCTCCACCCGATGACGATGGTGCTTCGGTAGGAACCCATCCGGCTCGGGGAGCCGGTCCGCTGGGGGGAGCTGCTCCGTGCCCGTGACCGCCGTGCGCCGTCCGGCGCTGTGGGCCGTTGTCGCCGCCGTCGCAATGGCGGCGGGCGGCGTGGTCGCCACCGGACCCGCGCTCGCTGCCTCGGACACCACCGTCGCGCAGTTCACCGGCGACGCCGCCGACAGCCTCACGCACGGGCAGCTGCGCAGCCTCGCGCCACCGGCGAGCACGGTCACGATGGCCGGCACCGCGGCGTCGGTGCAGATCTCCTTCGTCGACGTCGAGCAGTGGGACTTCGCGTTCCAGGCCCCCGACGGCGCGACGCTGGCCGTCGGTCAGACCTACCCGGCCGTCAAGCCGTCGGCGATGACCGGCACGGCCGCCGGCTTCGACCTGTCGGGCTCCGAGGGCTCCTGCACCACGGTCAGCGCCACCTTCACCGTGCTCGACCTCGCGACCGACGCCGGCACCGGCGCGGTCACCGGCTTCGCGGCGTCGTTCGACTCGCACTGCAACGGGTCGCTGGCCTCGGCGCGCGGGGTCGTCTACGTCCACTCGTCGCTGTCGTTCGCCTCCCGTTCGACGATGACCTTCTCGGGCTCGGCCAGCGCGTTCGCGGGCGGCACCGTCGACCTCGGCGGGACGCTCGCGGGACCCGGCGGTCCGATCGCCGGCGCGAGCATCGGGCTCTCGCGCCTCGACGGCGCCGTCACCACCACCTTCGCCGCGGCGGTGACCGCCGCTAACGGCACGTGGTCGGCCACGGTGCCCTTCGGCAACAGCTCGGCGACCTACACCGCGGCCTACGCCGGGGACGCCGACCATGCCGCGGTGCAGAAGCAGGTCGCCGTGGCGTTGCGGGCGCCCGAGACCTCGACCCTGTCGCTGGTCGGCCCTGCGAGCGCGTACGTCGACACCTCGGCGGACCTCACCGGCGTGCTGTCGGGGCCGGGCGGCCCCGTCGCCGGCGCGACGGTGACGCTGTCGCGCGCCGACGCGTCCGGAACGTCGGCGCTGTCGTCGGTCGTGACAGGCGCCGACGGCGCGTTCACCACGACAGCGCCGATCGGCGGGTCCGACGCCGCGTTCACCGCCTCCTTCGCCGGCGACGCGCAGCACGCCGCCGTGCAGAAGACCTGGACCGTGACGGCCACCGCACGGGCGACGTCGACCGTCACGATCGACGGTCCGGAGCACGCGCTCGCCACATCGTCGATCCAGCTCACGGGCACGCTCACCGGCTCGTCCGGCGCGGTCGAGGGCGCGACGATCACGCTGTCGCGCAAGGACTCCGCGGGGACCACCGCGCTCGCACCTGCGACCACGGGTGCCGACGGCAGCTGGTCCGCCACCGTTCCTCTCGGCCTCACCGACGCCGCCTTCACCGCGTCGTACGCCGGGGACGTCGCTCACGACGCGGCTCAGGCGTCGACGGAGGTGGAGGCGACCCGCGACCCCAGCTCGATCACGCTCGTCGCCCCCGTCGCCGCGCGCCCGGCCGTCGCCTACTACGTCTCCGGCGTGCTGACAGCAGGCGGCGCTCCGCTCGTCGACCAGCTGATCACCCTGCGCCGCACCGATCTCTCGGGCACGAAGTCGTTCTCGGTGCGCACAGACGGATCCGGTGCCTACTCCTACCGCGACACCCCGCTGGTCGGCGGCGTCGTCACCTGGCGCGCCTCCTGGGACGGCGACGCGACGCATCTGGCGGCCCAGGTCTCCAGGTCGCTGACCGTGATCCGGCTGCGCACCGCGATCACCATCAAGGCCTCCGCGACGACGTACGCCTACGGGTACCGCGCGCTCGTGACGGTCCGCCTGGGTACGACCTACAACAACCGCTACGTGAACGTCTACGCCCGCCCGCTCGGCATCCTGCAGGGCGGCACCCGGCTCATCGCCCGGGTGAAGGTGAACTCGGCGGGCTACGCCGTCGTCGCCCACGTCCTGCGCGCCCGCACCGTGTTCACCGCCCGCTTCGACGGCGACTACCGGTACGACGTCGCCGCGGTGTCGACGACCACGCCGATGATCCGCGCATCGGTGACGGTGACGCTGAGCGGCTACTACCGCAAGCTCGGCTCGACGTACCTGTTCCACGCGACCGACCCGAAGCAGATCATCACGGTGCTGCCCTACCGCCCGGGGAAGTGCTTCAGCACGCAGGTGCAGGCGCTGCAGAACGGCAAGTGGGGAACCGTCGCGAGCCTGTCCTGCGGACGGCTCGACTACACCTCGCACGGCTACGCGACGCTGCGGTCGAACCGGCCGCGGGGGATCCTGTTCCGCATCCGCGCCTATGTGGCGAGCGACTCCGCGTCGCAGTCGCTGGCGGCGAGCAGCGCGTGGGTCTACGTGCAGTACACCTGACGGTCAGCGGCGGGCGGCGTCGATCGCGGCGGACGTGGCCTGGGCGCCGGCGACGGCGTCGTTCACCGTGACGGCGAAGCGCCGACCGTCGGCCAGCACCAGCTCGATGCCGGGTCCGCGTCGGATCACGGCGGCGCTGGCGCGCGCCCAGGGGATCCAGCGGTAGCCCCACCCACCCCACTCGCGCGGCTCGACCACGATCGCGGACGCCTCGCGCAGGTCCACGATCCGGATCGTGCGCCGTGGCCAGCCGACGGGGCCGAACGCGACGACGAAACGCTGGGAGTCGACCCGTGCCTCGAGCGACGACAGCAGCCAGCCGAGGATCCCGACGACGAGGCCGACGACGGCGAGCACCCAGCCGAGCCAGACGGGGACGCCGGTGCCCTGCAGAGCGATCACGGTACCGATGCCGACAGCGACCAGCACCAGCGTGACTCCGACCGCGAGGACGGCGAAGCCGCGGCTGCGGCACGTACCGGACCAGGTCACGGCACCACGCTAGTGGGCGCCGTGCGCTGCCCCACGAAGTGTCGTCTGCCCGACACTTCGCCCGAACGGGTCCGTTACCCCTCGGGGTCCTCGGATGCGCTCTACGCTGCGCGGCGTGCGTCTGATCCTTCTCGGCGTCCGGGGTTCCACTCCCGCGCCCGGTGCCGACTTCGTCCGCTACGGCGGCCACACCTCCTGCGTGGCCGTGGTGCCCGACGGATCCGACACGCCCTCCCTCGTTCTCGACGCGGGGACGGGCCTGCGCGACCTGACGCCACGCCTGGGCGGCCAGCCCTACCGCGGGTCCATCCTGGTGAGCCACCTGCACTGGGACCACGTGCAGGGGCTGCCGTTCTTCATCGCGGGCGACCGGCCCGACGCGCAGGTCGACCTGTACGTACCGGCGCAGAACGGTCGCACGGGTCGCGACCTGCTCGCCGCCGCGATGGCGCCGCCGAACTTCCCGATCACCCCCGAGGGCCTGCAGGGCTCGTGGACCTTCACCGCCCTCGACTCCGGCTACCACGTCATCGAGGGCTTCCGGATCAGGGCGACGGAGGTGCGGCACAAGGGCGGGCGCACCTTCGGCTACCGGATCAGCGACGACACCGGGTCGATGGCGTACGTGCCCGACCACGTCATCTCCGGCGGCATCGACAACGAGGTGCGCGACCTCATCCACGACGTCGACGTCCTGCTGCACGACGCGCAGTTCGTCGAGAGCGAGCGACGCCTCGCCGACGCCTACGCGCACTCGACGGTCGACGACGCCGTGAACCTCGCTCGGGAGTGCGGCGTCCGCCATCTCGTGCTCTTCCACCACGGACCGGCGCGCACCGACGAGGCGCTCGACGCGATCGCGTCGTCGTTCACGAAGGGCACGATCACCGCGGCTGCGCAGGGCGACGTGATCGACGTCCGCCGCGGCTGACCCTCAGCGCAGCAGGTCGCCGGCCTGGTCGAGCAGGGTACGGCCGGCGGCGCGGCCCGACTCGACCATCCGGTCGAGCTGGTGGAACTCGAGCAGCCCCACGCCGGCGGTCGACGGCGTGACGACGACGGCGCCGGCACCGTGCGCCGCCTCGACCGCACCGCCGCTGCCGATGAACAGCGTGCGGATCAGCGTCTCGCCCAGCGAGGGGATCCGGACCGGCCGCTCCGCCGCGGTGGCGCCGGGTCCGTCGGTCCGCTGCGACGGCGTACCGCCCATGCCGATGTTGACCGCGACGACCGGACCCTCGTCGCGCTCGGTCAGCAGGCGGACCGGCAGGTTGTCGAGGATGCCGCCGTCGGCGAGCAGCGCGCGTCCGCTGCGCCGGGGGGCGAACAGGACGGGCAGGGCGATCGAGGCCATCACCGCCTCGACGACCGGTCCGGTGCGCAGGTCGACGGCCGCGCGCGACTGCAGGTCGGTGCTCGAGGCACGGAAGATGCGCGGCATCTCCTCGATCCAGGTGTCGCCGAGCCAGCGACGCAGTGCGGCCTCGGCACGGCGCCCCTTCGACAGCGCGACCGTCGGCACGGTGTAGTCGCCGAACGGGTTGCCGCGCACGAACTCGGAGTAGCACACCTCGTGGATCTGGTCGGCGCTGTGCCCTGACGCCCACAGCGCGGCGACGATGGAGCCGAGGCTCGACCCGGCGACCCGGTCGACGGGGACACCGGCCTCCTCGAGCTCGGCGAGGACGCCGATGTGGGTCATCGCCCGCGCGCCGCCACCGGCGAGCACGATGCCCACCGACCGCCCGGCGAGCCGTCTCGCGAGGGGCCGCAGCCCGGCGGCGAGATCGTCCGGGTCGACCGTGACGACCTGCCACGGCTGCACGGCGCCGGCCCAGGCGCGCACCTGGTCGCGCGGCGGACGAGCACCGACGAGCACGAGGTCGGCGTCGGCCCGGCCGAGCGGGGGGCCCTCCGGGGCGCGCGCGGTCCACGGCGCGACCAGCACGAGCTGGTCGGCCTGGCGCACGCACCGCTGCCACCACTCCTCGTCGGTCCCGTCGGCCACGAGGACCACGCGGTCGTTCTCGGCCTCGGCGCGCTCGAGGCCGTCAGGTCCGATCCGACCCGGAGTGGCCACACGCAGCGTGCGGCGCAGCGACGACGCGAGGTGGTCGGCCACGGCGTCGACGGGCGCGTCGGGCGCACCGGCGACGACAGCGACCAGACGCGGCTGCGGGGCTGCTGCGCCGCTGTCGACCGAACCGTCGGCGAGCTGCTCGGCGAGCACGCCCGACAGCGCGGTGAGGGCGGAGGCGTCGTCGCCGACCGCGGATCGGAAGTGCTCCTGCGAGACACGCAGCAGCCGGCTGTCGCGTCGCGCGCGGACGGACGCGGAGCGCTGCCCGCCGGTGAGCAGGGCCAGCTCGCCCAGCACGGCGCCGGCCCCGAGCTCGCGGACCGTGCGTCCGCCGGTCTCCACCTCGAGGCGCCCGGCCTTCACGACGTACATGTCCGACGCCGCATCGCCCTCGTGGAAGAGGTAAGAGCCTGCGGCGAGGTCGACCGGGGTGGCACCGGCCTCGAGCCGGTCGCGGGCGGCGTCGGGCAGGCGCGACAGGAGCGGGGCGGCCGCCAGCGCCCCGGCGGTCGAGGCGTCCGGGCGAGGTGCGGGCAGCCGCACGATCGCCGGGACCGCGGGATCGCCGTCCTCCTCCTCGGCCCTGGCCGCACGCACGCGTCCGAGGAAGAGCGCGATGGCCGCCGTGATGGCGAAGCAGATCGCGGAGAAGACCCAGCCGTGGCGGAGCACGTCGACGGTGGTCAGGGCAGACGGCGTGCCGATGATCACGACGAGCACCGCGATGCCGAGGGCCGCGCCGATCTGGCGCGCGCTGGAGTTCACCGCAGAGGCCGTGGCGAAGCGGCCGCCGGGAACCGCGGCGAGCGCCGCGCTGCCCAGGACGGGGAGGGTCGCGCCGACGCCGATGCCGGAGAGCACCTGGCCCGGCATCCAGGCGCCCCAGAAGTCGGGCACGACCTCGACGCGCGTGGCGTACCAGACGTAGGCCAGCGCCCATACGACGGCGCCCGGCACGATCACCCAGCGGAAGCCGCGCCGCTCCGCCACCGGACCCAGGAGCGCCGCGAGCACGGCCGCCACCAGCGCACCCGGGACGACCGCGAGGCCGGAGACGAGGATCGAGTACTTCCACACCAGCTGCAGCCACAGGATGTTGGTGAGCAGATAGGCGTAGAAGCCCATGCCCGCGACGATGGTCGCGGTGTTGCCCACCGAGAAGGCGCGGATGCGCAGCAGCGCGGGATCGAGCAGCGGCGACCGGGCCCGGCGCGACGACGCCACGAAGCCGACGAAGAGCAGCACCGCACCGACGAAGCAGGCGATCGTCGCGGGGCTCGTCCACCCCCAGTCCTCGCCCTTGACCAGGCCGAGGGTGAGCAGGGCCAGCATGAGGGCCGAGAGCGCGGCGCCCAGCAGGTCGGGCATCCGGCGACGCCCGGGGGCGCGGCTCTCGACCAGCAGCCGGCGCCCCGCCCACAGCGCGGCGAGACCGAAGGGCAGGTTGACGAGGAACGCCCAGCGCCAGCTGCCCCACTCGACGAGCGCGCCACCGATCGGCGGTCCGAGGCCCGAGGCCAGTGCTGCGGAGGCGCCCCAGAGCCCGACCGCGTGCGTGCGGCGCGATGCCGGGAAGGCCTCCACCACGAGCGCGAGGGAGGCCGGCACCAGGACGGCCGCTCCGAACGCCTGCACGACGCGGGCACCGACGAGGAAGCCCACCGACGGCGCCAGGGCGCAGACCACCGACGCGACCGTGAAGACCAGGACGCCGGTCGTGAAGGCTCGACGACGACCCAGCAGGTCGGCGATGCGCCCGCTGACGATGAGGAACGCGGCGAAGACGATGCTGTAGGCGTTGAGGATCCAGGACAGCGACGAGATCGTGCTCTCGGGGAACGAGTCGCGGATGTTGGGGAACGCCACGTTGACGACCGTGGCGTCGAGGAAGGCGAGGAAGGCCCCGAAGGAGGCGACGAGCAGGACCGTCCGGTCGGCCACCCGACCGCGGATCGCGGTCGACGCCGTCGCTGAACCCACCGAGATACCTCCTGCCGCCGCCCCGAACCCCCGGCAGCGTGCCACGCAGCGCTCGGCCGCGCGGGCGACATGCCGCAACTCATGATCGATCCGGGGTTCATCCCAACCGGATGATCCGGCCCGACCCCGCGACGCCTAGCGTCGTCGCCGGGAGGGCCCAGGACGCGACGGGCACGGGGGACCCGTCGCCGCAGGTCCGCTCGGTGTCCGGACCTCGGGCCCGCAGGGCCTAGGCTCTCCCCTGGAACACCTGGCCCGTCGGCGTACGGACCGCCAGCCAACCGTCGGCGGGCCAGGTATCAACCCCTATATGGAGGTCTGCTCCGTGAGCA
This sequence comes from Actinomycetes bacterium, assembly GCA_029781935.1. Taxonomy (GTDB): domain Bacteria; phylum Actinomycetota; class Actinomycetes; order S36-B12; family CAIYMF01; genus Longivirga. The sequence continues at coordinate 11,493 of JAKOVT010000422.1, forward strand.
CCTTGGCAGAGTTCGGCACCGGCGAGGTC
>JAKOVT010000038.1 GCA_029781935.1 Actinomycetes bacterium
CCCGACCTCGTCGAGCGCGCGCGGGCCGCGAAGGCCGCGCTCGGCGACCGCGTCTTCGTCCTCGGCCACCACTACCAGCGCGACGAGGTCATCCAGTTCGCCGACGTCACGGGCGACTCCTTCAAGCTCGCCCGTGATGCCGCCGCGCGCCCCGAGGCCGAGTACATCGTGTTCTGCGGCGTGCATTTCATGGCCGAGAGCGCCGACATCCTCACCTCGCCCGAGCAGGCCGTGGTGCTGCCCGACCTCGCCGCCGGCTGCTCGATGGCGGACATGGCCGCGATCGGGCAGGTCGAGGACGCGTGGGACGTCCTCGCCGATGCGGGCATCGCCGACGTCACGATCCCGATCACGTACATGAACTCCACGGCCGCCATCAAGGGGTTCACCGGCCGCCACGGGGGCGCCGTGTGCACCTCGTCGAACGCGAAGCGAGCGCTCGAGTGGGCGTTCGAGCAGGGCGAGAAGGTCCTCTTCCTGCCCGACCAGCACCTCGGCCGCAACACCGCCGTGCTCGAGCTCGGCGTACCCCTCGAGAAGTGCGTGGTGTTCGATCCGCACAAGCCCGGGGGCGGTCTCACCGTCGAGCAGCTGCGCGACGCGACGATGATCCTGTGGAAGGGGCACTGCTCGGTCCACGCCCGGTTCAGCGCCGAGTCGGTAGCCGACGTCCGCGAGCGCATCCCCGGCGTCAACGTCCTCGTCCACCCCGAGTGCCGTCACGAGGTGGTCACCGCGGCCGACTTCATCGGTTCGACCGAGTTCATCATCACGAAGATCGAGTCCGCCGAGCCCGGGACGTCGTGGGCGATCGGCACCGAGCTCAACCTCGTGAAGCGCCTCGCGCTGGCCCACCCCGACAAGCAGATCGTCTTCCTCGACAAGACGGTGTGCTTCTGCGCGACGATGAACCGCATCGACCTGCCGCACCTGGTGTGGGCGCTCGAGAGCCTGGTCGCGGGCACCGTCCCGAACCGCATCGAGGTCGACCCCGACGTCGCCCACTGGGCCCGCGTGGCCCTCGACCGGATGCTGGCCCTCCCCGGCGTCGGCGCCGCTCCCCCGACCCAGCAGGACTGACCCGCGGCTGTCCCCGTAGTTCCCCGAACATGATCATGTTCGGGGAACTACGTCAGAGGCCGGGGGCGCCCCAGAGGGCGAACCAGCGCTGCGTGTCGGGTTCGAGGCGCAGGTCGTCCTTGAGCAGGTCGCGCACCTGCAGCTCGAGCACGTTGTCGCGCCGCTGCGTGCGTTCGCCGTGGATCGTGGTGCCGCCGCCGTCGGCGGGGGCGAACGGGTAGAACGTGCCCTGCTTGTAGAGGTAGACCAGCCCGAGCGTACGGGCGCCGTCGGTGAAGGCGACCAGCGAGCAGAGCAGCGTGGGGCCGAACCCCGAGTCCTGCAGCGAGGTGTTGACGGCGTGCAGGTCGGTGACGAGCGCGCTCGCGTCCGGCGGCTCGGTGCGGCAGACCAGCCAGGTGTAGCCGTAGCTGTCGACGCTGGCCTCGACCCGTGGCCCGCCCCCCGCCTCGAGCAGCGCGCGGATCTCGTCCTGGACGTCGGCGAAGGCCCGCCCCTCCGGCGCGCGGAAGGCGACCGACCCGGTCCCGGTGGGCAGGAAGCCGAGGCTGGTGTCGAGCGTGATCGCGGCCGAGGGCAGGCCGAAGAGGTTGTCGAGATCGGGCTTGGCCGGCTTGCTGCGTCCGAGGATCGAGTCGAAGAGGCCCACGGATCCAGCCTGCCCCATGGGGACGGCGTACGCCGAACCGGCGGTCAGCCGCCCAGCGAGGTCGCCACGCGCGAGAGCACCTCGGCGCGCTCCTCGACCGACGGATGCGTCTCCGCCTGCTCGGGGTGGTGGGAGCTGGTCGCGACGAAACCCACGGTGGCGACCTCGCGCAGGTCGCGCGTGACACCGGCCGACGCGCCGCTGCAGCGCTGCACCGCGGACAGCAGCACGGTCGGCCGCCCGGTGAGCAGCGCCGCGTGCCGGTCCGCCGAGAGCTCGCGCTGCCGCGACATCGCGCGGACCGACCGCAGGACGAACCCGGAGCCGAACCACGGCGAACGGCGCTCGGCGACGTCGGCGAGGTGCTCGAGGCGGCGGGTGAGGCGGGTGTCGCCGTGCGCGACGTGGAACAGCTCGTGCGCGAGCACGGCCTCGAGCTCGTCGCCGGGCAGCTCGTCGAGCGCCCCCTGCGTGACGAGCACCGTGACGGGGAGGTCGGGGTCGTCGACCACGAACGCGTTGGGCTGGGTCGAGGGCACCACGCGCAGCGCGGGGGTCGGCAGGCCGGCCAGCGAGGCGAGCCGGGCGAGCGACTGGCGCGCCGGGTGGTCCTCCGGCAGTTCGACGGCCGTCGGCGGCATCGACGGCAGCGGGGCCGTGCGCAGCAGCCGGATCGTCACGAGGACGACGATGCCGGCGAAGATCAGCAGAGCGCCCCACCAGTGCACGATCGACAGACCGCCGCGCAGCAGCCCGCTGCCGCCGTGGGCCACCGCGAAGAAGCCGAGCTTGGCGCCGACGAGCGCGACGGACAGGACGATCAGCAGCCCGGTCACGGCGACCGCGGCAGCGACACGGAGCGCTGCAGCGCGCGCGGCGCGCGTCAGCACCGGGTCGTCTCCGTACCGCGAAGCGGCCATGCCAGGAGGCTACGTCGCCGACGGCGCGGCCGCGACGGCGATCACGCGCAGAACTCGTTGCCCTCGGGGTCGGCCCAGGTGATCCACGAGTGGGGCCCCTGGCTGGCCTCCCACAACCTGGTCGCTCCCCTCGCCTCGAGCGAGGACCGCAGCGCCTCGATGTCGGACGAGCCGCGCAGGTCGAGGTGCATCCGGTTCTTGACCGTCTTGTCCTCGGGCACCTGCACGAAGAGCAGCCGAGGCGCGGTCGTGCCCGCGGGCGGGTTGATCGCCGCGCCGGTGGCCCAGACGAGGTTGCCGCGGTGGGTCGTGGTCTCCGCCTCGGTGGCGAACCCCTGGTCGACCATCGAGCGGATGAACGCGGCGTCCTGCTCCTCGACCGCCCAGCCCAGCGTCTCCGCCCACCAGTCGGCGAGCGCGTGCGGCTCGCGGCAGTCGACCACGACCTGGAACCCGAGGATGTCCGTCATCCCCCCAGCATGCCGTGCGGGTACGACGCTGCGAAGCCCTCCCGCCGCCGCCCTGGAGGTCTGAGAGGTACCCATGGCTACCGCTCGCGTCTCCGGAGCGGGAGCCGGCCGGGGGTCAGCGCTGGCCGAGCTGGGCGGAGATCTGCGCGAGCTGCTCGAGCCGCTTCTCCAGCGGGGGGTGGGTCATGAACAGCGTGGACAGCGAGAACTTCGACGTGAGCGCCGGCGCGAAGGCGAAGGCCGACACCGACTCCATCGAGCGCAGGTCGCCGTCGGGGATCGCGGCGATGTCGCCGGACACCTTCTGCAGCGCCGAGGCCAGCGCGCTCGGGTTTCCGGTGAGCAGCGCGCCGGTGCGGTCGGCCGACAGCTCGCGGTAGCGCGAGAGCGCCCGGGTGAGCAGGAAGGAGACGACGTAGACGGCGATGCTCACGAGCATGATGACGAGGAACATCACCGCCGCGTTCTGATCGCGGTCGCGGCCGCGCGACATGCCGCCCCAGAGCCACATGCGCGTCAGCAGGCCCGCGACCACCCCGGCGAAGGACGCGACGGTCATGACGGTGACGTCGCGGTGCGCGACGTGCGAGAGCTCGTGCGACAGCACTCCCTCCAGCTCGGCGGCGTCGAGCCGGCGCAGGATGCCGGTGGTCACGCAGACCACCGCGCGATCCGGCGTACGGCCGGTCGCGAAGGCGTTGGGCACGTCGGTGTCGGCGATGGCGATGCGCGGCTTGGGCATGTCGGCCATCGCGCACAAGCGGTCGACCAGCGCGTGCAGCTGCGGTGCCTGCTCGGGCGTCACCGTGCGTGCGCGCATCGCCGCGAGCGCCATCGTGTCGCTGAACCACCACTGCGCGAAGAGCATGCCGCCCGAGATCAGCAGCACGAACCAGGCGGAGAAGCCCATCCAGATGAAGACCGCGGCCAGCACGACGTAGAGCAGGCCGAGGCCGAACAGCGTCCCGACCATCCGGCCGGTCAGGCCGCGGTCGGGGGCGTACCGGGACGACGACACGGGTGCCTCTCGGGTGCGGGGCCGGCCGATCCGGCCCTCACTGCGTCCAACGTACGCCGGGTGCCTGGACGTTCCTCGAGAGCGGCCTGCGGACCGGCTGGGACGGTCGGGAGCGGTCAGCCCGGGACGAGGCCGTCGTCGCCGAGCATGTCGCGGATGTCGTCCTCGCTCGCGTCGGAGAAGGGCAGCACGGCGTCGGACTCGAGGATCTCGTGCTCCGGCGGGCGGGTGCCCACCGTGCGCACGTGCTCCAGCAGCGCGTCGAGCGCCGGACGGACGTCGTCGGCGGCGGACTTCAGCGCCGCCTCGAGGGCAGCGTCGAGGCGGTTGATCTCGGGGAGATCGGAGTCGGGCACGACGAACTGGCCCTCGCCCAGGATGCGGATGATCACGGTGTCCGTCCTCCCCTACTCGGTCTTCTCGGCCTCGATCGCGGGAGCGGCCGGGGCGGAGCCGATCTCGGCCTTCATGGCGGCGAGCTGGCTCTCGACCTCGTTGGTGGACGCCATC
>JAKOVT010000433.1 GCA_029781935.1 Actinomycetes bacterium
CGCCGCCCTGCCGTCCGACGCCAACTTCCCCGGACTGCCCCGGCAGGTGCAGTACCGCGAGACGCAGTGGATCGGCTACCGCTTCCACGAGAGCTACGGCGTACCCGCACGGTTCCCCTTCGGCCACGGCCTCGGGTACACGACCTGGGAGCTCGGTGATCTGCGGGTGGCCGACGACGGGGCGTCGGTGACGGTGCGCGCGACCAACACCGGCGACCGCGACGGATCCACCGCCGTCCAGGTCTACGTCCGCGCGACGGCGTCGCCCGTCCCGCGGCCGGTCAAGGAGCTGGCCGGCTTCGCGCGTGCGCGCGCCCGTGCGGGCGAGTCGGTCGAGGTCGTGGTGCCGCTGGAGCAGCGGCTGTTCTCGGTGTGGGACACGGCGTCCCGCCGCTGGGTCGTCGACGGCGGCGAGTACGCCGTGCTCGCCGGCTTCTCGAGCGCCGACGTCCGCGCCACCGCCACCCTGACGATCCCGTCCGACGAGACCGTCACCCCGGTGGCGTCGACGGCCGGCCCCGTGGCCACCGACCAGGAGTTCGCCCGGCTGCTCGGCGGTCGCGTGCCGGCCGCCGAGGAGGCACGACCCTTCACCCGGATCTCCACCATCAGCGAGGTCGGCACCACGGTTCTCGGTTCCGTGCTGGCCCGCCTCGTGCGTCGCGAGATGCAGAAGATGATCCCGGCCGACGACGACGGCTCCAACCGCGATCTCTTCGAGGGCTCGATCGCGGGACTCCCGCTGCGCGCGCTGGCCGCGATGGGCGGCGGTGCCCTGTCGCTGGCCGCCGTCGACCGGATCGTCGCCGCTCTCAATCGAGACGTGCTCGGAGTGATCCGCCGCCGCTGACCGTCGATGTGTGCCCACCCCGGCCTCGGGACCGGCGTGGACACACATCGACGGCTCGCGCTCGTCGGCGCGGCGGCACAGGATGGGTGCGTGGCCAACCGTCTCGCGTCGTCGACGTCCCCCTATCTGCAGCAGCACAAGGACAACCCGGTCGACTGGCAGGAGTGGGGGCAGGCGGCGTTCGACGAGGCGCGGGAGCGCGACGTGCCGGTGCTGCTCTCGGTCGGGTACGCCGCGTGCCACTGGTGCCACGTGATGGCGCACGAGTCGTTCGAGGATCCCGAGCTCGCGGCGTACCTCAACGCGCACTTCGTCGCGGTCAAGGTCGACCGCGAGGAGCGACCCGACGTCGACGCCGTCTACATGGCTGCGACGCAGGCGCTCACGGGGCACGGCGGCTGGCCGATGACGGCGTTCCTCACCGCCGACGGGGAACCGTTCTACGCCGGGACGTACTTCCCGCCCGAGCCGCGCCACGGCATGCCGTCGTTCGCGCAGCTGCTGCAGGCCGTGAGCGGGACGTGGCAGACCGACCGGTCCCGAGTGCTCGAGGCGGCGTCGCGCATCACGTCGTCGCTCGCGGAGAGCAGCGCCGTCGCTGGCGGCGCTGCTCCGCTCGATGCGCGTCTGGCGCCCACCGTGCTCGACTCCGCGGTGACGGTGCTGGGTCGCCAGTACGACGCGAGCCGCGGCGGATTCGGTCGCGCTCCGAAGTTCCCGCCGTCGATGCTGCTCGAGGCGCTGCTCCGCCACCACGCGCGCACCGGCGACCCTCAATCCCTCGCGATGGCCGACGGCACCCTGCGTGCGATGGCGGCCGGCGGGATGTACGACCAGCTCGCCGGCGGGTTCGCGCGGTACTCCGTCGACGCCGACTGGGTGGTGCCGCACTTCGAGAAGATGCTCTACGACAACGGCTTGCTGCTCCGCGTCTACGCCCACTGGTGGCGCGCGACGGGCGACCCCGTGGCGGAGCGCGTGGTGCGCGACACCGCGGCGTTCCTCCTGCGCGACATGCGGTCCCGCGAGGGCGCGTTCATCTCCGCGCTCGACGCCGACACCGACGGCGTCGAGGGGCTCACCTACTCGTGGACGCCGCAGCAGCTCGTCGACGTGCTCGGCGAGGAGGACGGCGCGTGGGCTGCTCAGCTGCTCGACGTCACCGGCGCGGGGACGTTCGAGCACGGCACGTCGGTGCTCCGGCTGCGCCGCGAGCCGGACGACACGGCGCGGTGGGACGGCGTACGGCATCGCCTGCTCGAGGCGCGGTCGCAGCGGCCGCAACCTGGTCGCGACGAGAAGGTGGTCGCCGCCTGGAACGGTCTCGCGATCGCCGCGCTCGCCGAGGCAGGCGCGATCATGCATGAGCCGCAGTGGATCTCGGCTGCGGTCGATGCCGCGACGTTGCTCGACCGCGTGCACCGCGACGCCGAGGGGCGGCTGCTGCGCGTGTCGCGCGACGGCGTCGCCGGGGCGCCTGCAGCCGTGCTCGACGACCTCGGCTGTCTGGCCGACGCGTTCCTCGTGCTGCACCAGACGACCGGCGACGACGCGTGGCTCGCCAAGGCGGGCGCGCTGCTCGACGACGCGCTCGCCCGCTTCCGCGACGACGCGACCGGTGGTTTCTTCGACACCGCGCACGACGCCGAGTCGTTGGTGATGCGTCCGCAGGATCCCGGCGACAACGCGAGCCCGTCGGGCTGGAGCGCTGTCGCGTCGTCGTTGCTGACGTTCGCAGCCCTCACCGGCTCCGCCGCGCACCGGACGGCGGCGGAGCAGGCGCTCGCGCCGCTGGTGCCGCTGGTCGCCGAGCACCCACGGTTCTCCGGCCATGCGATGGCGGCGCTCGAGGCCTGGGTCGACGGCCCGCGCGAGGTCGCGGTGGTCGGCGCCGACGACGACGCCACCGAGGCGCTCGTGCGCGCTGCCTGGAGCGGGACGGCGCCCGGCGCGGTGGTGGTGCGCGGCGAGCCCGGGTCCTCGCACGCGCTGCTGGCCGATCGTGGGCTCGTCGGTGCGGCGCCGACGGCGTACGTCTGCCGGCACTTCGTCTGCGACGCCCCCACCACCGACCCCGCCGCCCTCGCGGCGGCGCTGGGCGCCCGGCACGGCCGACCCTGACGGCGTTCGCCGGTGGCGGACAGCGGTTGACCAGATCGGTAATGATGTAATCATGTATTCATGACTACACATGAGGAGATCCGAGGCTGGCTCGCGGGCCGGCTGCCGCAGGACTGGTTCGACGGCGCCCCCGAGGTGACCGTGGACCGCGAGGAGATCACCGTCGTCGGCCGGCTCGCCGCGCCCGACCTCGCCGAGGGCGCCTCGGACGCCGAGCGCTCGGCGGCGCTGCGCGGCCGCGTGAAGGGGTTCCGGGAGGACACCCGCGACAGGCGCATCGAGATCGCGCGCGAGCTCGAGCACCGCACCGGCCGCAAGGTGGCGT
>JAKOVT010000455.1 GCA_029781935.1 Actinomycetes bacterium
CCGCAGGGAGAACGCCCGCCGTCGGTTGCTGCCGGGGACGCCGTACGCGTGGTGCAGCGTCAGCATGTGGAAGAACACGCAGTCGCCCGGCTCGAGCGCCCAGCCGAGGATGTCGAAGTCGTCGCGGTGGCCCTCGATCGCCGGCAGCTCCGCGAGGGTGCCCTCGGGGAACCACTTCGCCTCGTGGTCCAGGAACGTGCGCGGCATCAACCAGCCGCCGGCGTGCGAGCCGGCGAGGAACTCCAGCGTCGACTCGGGCGCGACCGGGTCCACCGGCATCCACATCGACGCGTTCTGCACACCCTCGACGTTGTAGTAGGGCTGGTCCTGGTGCCACGGGGTCTCCTGCCGCGTGCCCGGCTCCTTCACGAGCACATGGTCGTGGAAGAGGCGTACGACGTCGCTCCCCATGAGCGCGCCCGCGACGTCGGCGGCGCGCGAGTCGAACGCGATCTCTCGGAATTCGTCGATCCGCTGCCAGGAGCAGAAGTCCTCGACGAAGCTGCCCGGGTCGTCGTCGCGGCTCGCGACCTTGAACATCGGGCCGGGCTCGGCGAGGTTGCGGTCGATGCCGCGCTCGACGGTGGCCACCTCGTCCGGGGTGAACAGCCCGCGCACCACGACCGCGCCGTCGCGCCGGTAGTCGGCGACGGTCGCGTCGTCGACGACTGCCGGGTCGAGCACGCGCGCCATCACGCCCCTTCTCCCCTCGGACACGGCATCACGCTAGTGCGTCAGACCTTCTCGATGGTGCGGTGGCCGAGGATGCCCTCGGGCTTGAAGACCAGCACCAGGATCAGCACCACGAACACGACCGACTGCGACCACTGCTGCCCGGCGCTGTAGACCAGCCCGTCGTTGAACGCCTGCAGCAGACCGATGAGGAACCCGCCGAGCACTGCGCCGACGAGGTTCCCGACGCCGCCGAGGACCGCGGCCGTGAACGCGATGAGCCCGAACTGGAAGCCGTCGACGTAGTTGGTGTTGCCGAAGGTCTCGAAGTACATGAGCCCCGCCGCACCTGCGAGGGCGCCGCCGATCCCGAAGGTCAGCGCGATGGTGCGGTTGACGTCGACCCCCATGAGCGTGGCCACCTCGGCGTCCTGCGCGGTCGCCCTCATCGCCTGGCCGTGCCGCGTTCCCTGCATGATCCAGCGCAGCGCGAGCAGCAGCGGCACGGTGACGGCCGTGACGACGATGGTCGACCAGTCGAGCGTGACCGACCCGAGGACGACGCCGCCGTTGGGGATGATCGTCGGCCAGATCCGCTGCCCCGAGCCGTTGAGCTGCAGGCCGAGCCACTGCAGCCAGAAGGACAGGCCCACCGCCGCCACGAGCGAGGCGAGGCGAGGCGCCGTGCGCAGCCGTCGGAAGATCGTGCGCTCCGCTGCGACGTTGATGCCGCCGCAGGCGGCCATGACCACCGGCAGCACGAGCAGCATCAGCAGCCAGTTGCGCGGCGTCGACGAATCGGCGCCGAGCCGCTCCACGAGGAGGATCGAGGCGAACACCGACGACAGCATGAACAGGTCGCCGTGGGCGAAGTTGATCAGGCCGATGATCCCGTACACGAGCGTGTAGCCCAGGGCGATGAGGCCGTACAGCGCCCCGATCCGCAGCCCTGCCAGCGCCACCGCGACGAACTGCTGGGGCGCGACGACGAGGTTGACCAGCAGCCAGCCGGCCAGCGCCGCGGCGAACAGCCAGCCGAGCGCGCGCGCCACCTTCTCGCGCCGCGCGAGGGCCGGCCGCGAGTCGGCCACCTCGGTCACGGTGATCGTCACGACGGCACCTCCTCGCGCTCGGAGCCGCCCACCCTAGGCCCTCGCCGAACCCGCGTGGGCGGCGAGACGGGAGCGGGTCAGACTTGAGTCACACCGGGGGGACGCCGTGGCGGCGGTCGGAGAAGCGGCGGTCGCGGCGCGCCGCCGCGGCGAGCCGCAGGGCGATCTCGCGGCGCAGCTCCTCGGGCTCGACGATCGCGTCGATCACGAGCTCGCTCGCGAGCCGGAGGAGGTCGATGTCGGCCTCGTACTCGGTACGCCGTGCCGCCACGAACTCGGCGCGCTCGGCGTCGTCGTCGATCGCCGCGATCTTGTTGGCGTAGACGGCGTTCACGGCGGCCTCGGGCCCCATCACGGCGATGCGGGCGGTCGGCAGGGCGATGCAGGCGTCGGGCCCGAAACCCGGACCGGCCATGGCGTAGAGACCGGCGCCGTACGCCTTGCGCAGCACCACCGACACCTGCGGCACGGTCGCCTCGGACACGGCGGTGATCATCTTGGCGCCGTGGCGGATGATTCCCTCGCGCTCGACGTGCGACCCGATCATGAAGCCGGGGACGTCGGCCAGGTAGACGAGCGGGACGTTGAACGCGTCGCACCACCAGATGAACCGCGCGGCCTTGTCGGCGCTGTCGCCGAAGAGCACGCCGCCCTTGACCGCGCTGTTGTTCGCGACGATGCCGACCGACCGGCCCTCGATGCGGCCGAAGCCGGTGACGAGCTCGCCGGCGAACAGCGGCTTGGTCTCGAAGAACGACTCGTCGTCGACGAGGGCGTCGATGACGTCGTGCACGTCGAACGGCCGGCTCTCGGGCATGGGCACGAGCTCGGGCGTGAACGGCCGTGCGGGCGGCTCGGCGGCGTAGACGGGCGGCTGCTCGCGCCAGGAGCCCGGCAGGTAGGAGAGCACCAGCCGCGCCTGCTCGATCGCGTCCTCGTCGTCGACCGCGAGGTTGTCGCCGCACCCGGAGACCGTCGCGTGCATCCGCGCGCCGCCCATCTCCTCGAGGGTGACCTTCTCCCCCACGACCATCTCGGCCATCCGCGGGCTGCCGAGGTACATCGACGCGTTGCCCTCGACCATGATCACGACGTCGCAGAACGCCGGGATGTAGGCGCCACCGGCGGCCGACGGGCCGAACAGGCAGCAGATCTGCGGCACCCGCCCCGAGAGCGCCACCTGGTTGCGGAAGATGCGCCCCGCACCGCGGCGGCCCGGGAACAGGTCGACCTGGTCGGTGATGCGAGCGCCCGCGGAGTCGATGAACCAGAAGACCGGCAGCTCCTCGCGCAGCGCAGCCTCGGTGACCCGCACGATCTTCTCGACCGTGCGCGCGCCCCACGAGCCCGCCTTCACGGTCGGGTCGTTGGCGACGACGAGCACCGGACGCCCGTCGACCGTGCCGCGCCCGGTGACGACGCCGTCGGCGGGCAGCCCGTCGGCGAGCGCGTTGGCCAGCAGGCCGTCCTCGACGAACGAGCCGGGGTCGACGAGCAGCGCGATGCGTTCGCGCGGGTGCAGCTTGCCGGCGGCGGCGAGGCGCTCGGCGCCCTGCGGCGTCACGGCGAGCGCGCGCCGGCGGGCGGCGCGGACGGCCTCCTCGCTCATGCCCGGCTCCCTCGAACTTGACGTTGACGTGAAGGTCACGGTAGCGGTTCACTGGGCCGCGACGCCAGAGCCGGAGGAGCCGCCGATGACCGCGACCCGCGAGACCTACTCCGTGGGCCAGCTCGCCGAGGAGCTCGGCGTCACCACCCGCACGCTGCGGTTCTGGGAGGAGGCGGGGATCGTCTCCCCGGCCCGGACGAGCGGGTCCATGCGCGTCTACGACGCCCGCGACCGGGCCCGGCTCGTGCTCGCGCTGCGGGGCAAGCGGTTCGGCATGTCGCTCGCCGAGATCCGCGAGATCGTCGACATGTACGACGCCGAGCCCGGCGAGGAGGGTCAGATCCGGCGGCTGCTCGCCTCGCTCGAAGGGGTCCGTGCCGACCTGCTCTCCCGCCGGCAGGAGATCACCCGGACCCTCGGCGAGGTCGACGACGTCACCCGGCGCTGCCACGACCGGCTCGCCGAGCTCGGGACGACCCCGTGACGCCCGTCCCGCGGCACGGGCGACCTTGGTCACTCACCTGCGCCCCGACCCGCGAGAACGACCCGTTCTCTGGCAGGGTTGCGGGTGGTCCGGCGCTCGAGCCCGCGACCCGCACGACCGCACACCTCGTGTCAGGAGCGAACCCGCGATGACCGTCACCAAGGTCCTCATCGCCAACCGCGGCGAGATCGCCATCCGAGTGGCCCGCGCCTGCCGCGACGCCGGGATCGCCAGCGTCGCCGTCTACGCCGACCCCGACCGCGACGCCCTGCACGTGAAGGCGGCCGACGAGGCCTTCGCCCTGAACGGCAGCACGGCGGCCGAGACCTACCTGGTGATCGACAAGATCCTCGACGTCGCCGCCCGCAGCGGCGCGGACTCGGTGCACCCGGGCTACGGCTTCCTCTCCGAGAACGCCGACTTCGCCCAGGCCGTGATCGACGCGGGGCTCACCTGGATCGGCCCGCCGCCGGAGGCCATCCGCTCGCTCGGCGACAAGGTCTCCGCCCGCCACATCGCCCAGCGCGCGGGCGCCCCGCAGGTCGAGGGCACGCCCGACCCGGTGAAGGACGCCGACGAGATCGTCGAGTTCGCGAAGGCCCACGGCCTGCCCATCGCCATCAAGGCGGCGTTCGGCGGCGGTGGCCGCGGCCTGAAGGTCGCCCGCACCCTCGAGGAGATCCCCGAGCTGTTCGACTCCGCGGTCCGCGAGGCCGTCGCCGCGTTCGGTCGCGGCGAGTGCTTCGTCGAGCGCTACCTCGACAACCCGCGCCACGTCGAGACCCAGGTGCTCGCCGACCAGCACGGCAACGTCGTCGTCGTCAGCACGCGCGACTGCTCGCTGCAGCGCCGCCACCAGAAGCTGGTGGAGGAGGCACCCGCGCCGTACCTGTCGCAGGCCCAGCTCGACGAGCTCTACCGCGCCTCCAAGGCGATCATCACGGAGGCCGGCTACTACGGCGCCGGGACCTGCGAGTTCCTCGTCGGCCTCGACGGCACGATCTCCTTCCTCGAGGTCAACACCCGCCTGCAGGTGGAGCACCCGGTCACCGAGGAGGTGGCCGGCATCGACCTCGTCCGCCAGCAGTTCCGCATCGCGAACGGCGAGGAGCTCGGCTTCACCGACCCGCCGCTGCGCGGCCACTCGTTCGAGTTCCGCATCAACGGCGAGGACCCGGGCCGCAACTTCCTGCCGGCGCCCGGCGTGCTCACCGTGTGGGACCCGCCGTCCGGCCCCGGAGTGCGCCTCGACGCCGGCTTCCAGCAGGGCGACGTCATCGGCGGCAACTTCGACTCGCTGCTCGCCAAGCTCATCGTCACCGGCGCCACGCGCGAGGAGGCGCTCGAGCGTTCGCGCCGGGCGCTCGACGAGTTCCAGATCGAGGGGATCGCCACGGCGCTCACGTTCCACCGCGTCGTCGTCCGCGACCCCGCGTTCGCGACGCCCGACGACGTCCCGTTCCGCGTGCACACGCGGTGGATCGAGACCGAGTTCGACAACACCATCCCGGCGTACACGCACGCGGCCACCGAGCTCTCCGAGCCCGAGGAGCGCACGTCGCTCACGGTGGAGGTCGGCGGCAAGCGCCTCGAGGTGTCGCTGCCGGCGGGCATCAGTCTCGGCGGCGGTGGTGCGACCGGCCCGAAGAAGGCTCCGAAGCGCTCGGCGAAGAAGGGCGGCAGCGCCGCATCGGGCGACGCCGTCGCGGCACCGATGCAGGGCACCATCGTGAAGGTGGCGGTCGAGGAGGGCCAGAAGGTCGAGGCGGGCGAGCTCGTCGTCGTCCTCGAGGCGATGAAGATGGAGCAGCCGCTCAACGCCCACAAGGCCGGCGTCGTCACCGGCCTGGCGGCCGAGGTCGGCGCCACGGTGCCCACCGGCACCGTGCTGCTCGAGATCAAGGACTGACCGGTTCCCGGTGCGGCGGCCCTCGCTCGTGGGAGCGGGGGCCGTCTCCGTGTTTCGACCGACCCGAGTTCGGGTGAGGATGGATCCATGACCTCGCGTCGCACGACCCGTGTCCTGAACCTCGCCGCCGCGGCGGCGCTCGCGCTCGTCCCGCTCGTGGCGCTCGCCCCCTCCGCGTCCGCCGCGCCCGCGGCCGCGACCACGACCACCACGACCGCCGGCGTCGACGCAGCGGTGGCCGCGCTCGAGGGCGGCGAGTCGGTCTACGTCGACCCCGCCGCCTCCGACCTGATCTCGGTCACCGACGCCGAGTCGCTGCGCCAGCAGGTGCAGAGCACCGGCTACCCCTACTACATCGCGATCCTGCCCCGCAGCGCCGCCGTCGGCGGGTCCTCGAGCCAGACCCTCGACGCGCTGTTCACCGGTATGGGCAAGAAGGCCGGCACCTACGCCGTCTACCTCGGCGACGCGTCGACGAGCGCCTTCAAGGCCGGCGACACCGGCGCCTCGGTCTCGACCATCGCGACGGTCGCCTACCGCGACAACAAGGACCAGGGCGCCTACGCCGTCATCAGTGCGTTCGTCACCGCCTCCGCGCCGGTCGTCTCGGGCAGCGGGACCGGCGGCGACGGCGGGGTGCCTGGCGGCGGCAGCGGCGGCGTGATCGACCCGGGCGGCTCGACCGACACCGGCTCCGGCAGCGGCATCCCGGTCCTCGGGGTGCTCGCCGTCGGCGCTGTCGCGGTCGGCGGCGGCGCGTGGTACGTCTCGCGCAAGAACAAGCAGGCCAACGCCGAGCGCACGGCGGCCGTGCAGAAGACCGTGTTCGAGGACGTCACGGCGTACGGCGAGGCGGTGGCCACGCTCGACGTCGACGACCCACGGCTCGACGACGCCGGCCGGGCCGACGCCCAGACCGCCCTCGACGCGTACGAGACGGCCAAGATGAAGGTCGCGACGATGGCGCGGCCCGAGGACGCCGCGGCGGTGACGACCGCGCTCGAGGGCGGCCGGTTCGCGATGGCCTGCGTACAGGCCCGCATCGAGGGCCGTCCGCTGCCCGAGCGGCGGCCGCCGTGCTTCGTCGACCCGCGGCACGGTCCCAGCGTCGAGGACATCGAGTGGGCGCCCGACGGCGGCGCCGCCCGGCCCATCCCCGTCTGCCAGGCGTGCGCCGTCACGCTGCGGTCCGGGCAGCTGCCCCGGGCCCGCGAGGTCGAGATGGCCGGGCAGCGCGTGCCCTACTGGGCGGCGGGCCGCTCCTACGCGCCGTACGCCGGCGGCTACTACTCCAACAGCGGCATGGACCTGATGTCGGGCATCTTCATCGGCTCGATGCTCGGCGGCGCGTTCAACCACGGCCCGGTCTACGTCGACTCCGGCCAGGGCGACGCCGGCAGCACCTGGGGCGGGGGCGGCGGCGACTTCGGTGGCGGCGGTGGGTTCGGCGGTGGCGACTTCGGCGGCGGTGGCGACTTCGGCGGCGGCGGCGACTTCTGACGCCGCCTCGCGTCCGCACCTGCTGCTGAGCCGGGCCCTTCCACGACAGATGCGGACGCGAGCCGACGGCCACCCGGGTGGGGGATA
The DNA here is from genome assembly GCA_029781935.1 of Actinomycetes bacterium. Lineage (GTDB taxonomy): Bacteria > Actinomycetota > Actinomycetes > S36-B12 > CAIYMF01 > Longivirga. Next base: position 7,374 of record JAKOVT010000455.1, read on the forward strand.
CGGCTGCGCGCGTCGGCTGTCGATGCTTTCCGTGTGACACGCGTGCGCCGGGGGTCCCGTCGCGTCGCCGCTGCGGCGGCCGGCGTCGCCGTCGCGCTGATCGGTGCCGCGGTCGCGCTGCCCGCCTCGGCGATGCCCGCGCCCACGCCGCCGACCCCGACCGCACCGCCGCCACGAGGCGTGTCGAGCGCCCCGACCTCGGCGTACCTGCCCGGCACCACCTGCCGCGCGTTCCCCGCCGACAACGTGTGGCACGCCGACGTCTCCACCCTCCCCGTGAACGCGCGCTCGGCCCAGTGGATGGCGCACATGTCGCCGTCGCGGAGCCTGCACCCCGACTTCGGGCCGTCGTTCGGCGCCCAGCCCGCGCCGTACGGCATCCCCATCACGGTCGTGCGCGGAGCCACGCGCGTGCCGGTGTCGTTCGGCTACCCGAGCGAGAGCGACCGCGTGCGCTACCCCCTGTCGACGTCGACGAAGCTCGAGGGAGGCATGAGCGCCACGAGCTCGGTCGGGGGCGACCGGCACGCGATCGTGGTCGATGCCGCGACCTGCCAGCTCTTCGAGACCTGGGACACCCGCCTGCGGTCCTCGCGCTGGTACGCCGGCTCCGGCGCCGTCTGGTCGCTCACGAGCGACGCGCTGCGCCCTGCCGGCTGGACCTCTGCGGACGCCGCGGGCCTGCCGATCCTGCCCGGGCTGCTGCGCTACGACGAGGTCGCCGCGGGCCGGGTCGACCACGCGATCCGGTTCACGACGAACGTCACCGACCGCGCCTACGTCTGGCCGGCGCGGCACCAGGCAGGATCGGTGAGCGATGCGACGTACCCGCCGATGGGGGCGCGGTTCCGGCTCAAGGCGTCGTTCGACATCTCGCGCTTCCCCGCCTCGGCCCAGGTGGTGCTGAGGGCGATGAAGAACTACGGCCTGATCCTCGCCGACAACGGCAGCCCGTGGTTCTTCCAGGGCACAGCCGACACCCGGTGGACCTCCGCCTTCATCGACTCGCTGCGCGGCATCCCGGCGTCGGCGTTCGAGGCGGTCGACAGCTCGCGACTGGTCGTCTCGTCGTCGTCGGGCGCCGCGCGTCGGCTCTGACGGGCGGTCAGGCCTCGTGCCCGTGGCGCTCGAAGCAGCTCTGCGGGGCGACGCAGAACAGGCCCACCTCGGCGCGGTAGCTCTCGCCGTCCCAGGGCAGGTCGTCGAGGCCGGTCACCACCTGACGCACGTAGCCCGACAGGTCGCTGTCCGCGGGGATGGCGCGGAACCGCCCGGAGCCGCGCCCCGCGGCGACGACCCCGCGAGCGCAGGCCTGGATGCCCTCGGCGTCCAGGGTCGTCACCGCGTGGTTGACCAGCTCGGAGTCGAGGTTGGTCCAGAGCCCGAGCTGGTGCCCCAGACGGCCGTCGCCGTCGGTCCACACGCCGGCCACCTGGCACCAGTACTCGACGAGCGGATCGGGCGCCCAGTGCGACGAGACCACGAGGTGGTGCACGGGGAACGGCGCGACGCCGGGCGTCATCACGTCGTACGCCATCGACTCGAGGGAGCGCTCGGCGGCGACGTGGATCGTGCGGCGCTGGCTCGGGGAGCCGCCGGTGAGGAGCAGGACGAGGGCCTCGCCGTGCCGGGCGCACACGTCGTGCTCGGCCGACCTCGACGCGACCTGGGACAGCCCCACCCAGTGCAGCACGCCGGTGGCGCGGAGCCGCACCGTCGCCGGCACCGTCCCGTAGCCCTCCGCCTCGCAGATGGCGCACTGTCGCACCACGAAGCCGGTGGGCGCGCCCATGGCGCGCAGGTCGGTCCCCCGGAGGTCACGGGCGACGGCGAGCAGGTGCTCGGAGACGCTCATGCGCAGATTGTGTCGGGCGCGCCGCGACGATGCCCGTCGTGCCGCGCCGCAGCACCTGATCGGGTCGGTCGTACCGCGCGACGGGACCGTCGGCAGATGACGGTGCGCCGTCTCGACTGAGGTACGACGTCGTCCCGCGGAGCGGGAGGAGCCGGCCGGTGCCGGGAGCGGCGGCGCGGTTCAGCCGGCGGTGTGCAGGCGACGCGCCGCCTCGGCGATGGAGCCGGTGAGCGACGGGTAGACGGTGAACGCGGTCGCGACGTCGTCGACGGTCAGCCGGTGCTCCACCGCGATCGTGATCGGGAAGATCAGCTCGCTGGCGCGGGGTGCGACCACGACACCGCCGACGACGATCCCCGTACCGGGCCGTGAGAACAGCTTCACGAAGCCGTCGTGCAGGCCCTGCATCTTGGCCCGCGCGTTGGTCGCCAGCGGCAGCTTCACCGACTCGACGTCCTGCGCACCGGCGTCGACCTGGGCCTGGGTCACGCCGACGGTGGCGATCTCCGGGTCGGTGAAGACGTTGCTCGACACGGTCGTGAGATCCAGGGGGCTCACGGCGTCGCCGAGCGAGTGCCACATCGCGATCCGGCCCTGCATCGCCGCGACCGACGCGAGCATGAGGACGCCGGTGACGTCGCCGGCGGCGTAGACGCCACGGGCCGACGTCCGCGAGACGCGATCGACCTCGACGTAGCCGCCCTGGGCCAACCGGACGCCCGACTCCTCGAGCCCGATGCCCTCGGTGTTCGGGATCGAGCCGACTGCCATCAGGCAGTGCGAGCCCTCGACCTTCGTACCGTCGGAGAGGGTCACGACCACGCCGTCGCCGACGCGCTGCGCCGTCTGAGCGCGCGAGCGGCCGAGCACCTGCATGCCGCGTCGGCGGAAGACGTCCTCGAGCACCTGCGCCGCGTCGGGGTCCTCGCCGGGCAGCACCCGCTCGCGCGAGGACACCAGGACGACCTCGGAGCCGAGCGCGTTGTACGCCGACGCGAACTCCGCACCCGTGACACCGGACCCGACGACGACGAGGCGCTCGGGCAGGTCGGTGAGGTCGTAGACCTGCTCCCAGGTCAGGATGCGCTCGCCGTCGGGCTCGGCGCCCTCGACCACGCGCGGGCGCGCGCCGGTGGAGACGAGCACGACGTCGGCGTCGTACGACTGCGAGCCGGCGTCGGTCGTGGCGACGACGCGCGCGGGGCCGTCGAGCCGGCCGAGACCGCGTACGACGCGGACGCCCGATCGCTCCAACGAGGCCTGGATGTCGACCGACTGCGCGGCCGCGAGCCGCTTCACCCGGGCGTTGACCGCACCGAGGTCGACGCTCGCGAGGCCGGGGTGCGCCGGCTCGTCGTCGATCCGCACCCCGAGCTCGCCGCTCTCGGCGACCGTGGTCATCACCTCGGCGGTCGCGATGAGGGTCTTGCTGGGAACGCAGTCGGTGAGCACCGCCGAGCCGCCGAGGCCGTCCCGGTCGACCACGGTGACCTCGGCCCCGAGCTGCGCCGCCACGAGAGCCGCCTCGTACCCGCCGGGCCCGCCACCGACCACCACCACGTGCGTCATGCCCGCATCATCCCGCACCCGCCGCTCCACCGGCCCCTCCCGGTCAATGTGCCCCGCGGTGCGCTAGAAGCACCGAGAACGCCCCATGTCTCGTCGACGGCTCGGCGGTGAGTGGTCGCCATGGGGCGGATCGGGTGCTTCTAGCGCAACCGGGGGCACATTGATCGGCGCGTGGGGGTCGGTCGTGGGAGGTGCGGGAGGGCGGGCGCGGGAGTCGCTAGCCTCGCTGCGTGACCTTGTACGCGGCGTACGGCAGCAACCTCGATCCGGAGCAGATGGTGCTGCGCGCCCCGCACTCGCCGCACCGCGGCACCGGGTGGATGGTCGGGTGGCGACTCACGTTCGGCGGCGAGGACCTCGGCTGGGAGGGCGCGCTCGCGACCGTCGTCGAGGAGACCGGCTCGCAGGTCTTCGTGTCGCTCTACGACCTCACCGACGCGGACGAGGCCGCGCTCGACGAGTGGGAGGGCAGCGACCTCGGGCTCTACACCAAGATCCGGGTGCGCGTCGCGACCCTCGAGGGCGACGTCACGGCGTGGATGTACGTGCTCGACGCCTACGAGGGCGGCCTCCCCAGCGCCCGCTACCTCGGCATCATGGCGGACGCCGCCGAGGCCGCGGGCGCGCCGGACGACTACGTCGCCGACCTCCGGACCCGCCCCTGCCGCAGCATCGGCTGATCCGTCATGGGTACGCCGGGCTGCGCCAGCGCCCGAGCCGGACGCGGGCCGGCGGAAGCGGTTCGCGATGCGGGAGCCCTCTCTGCACCGGCGGGCGCGCCGACTGCCGCACGGGCTGATCGCCTCGATCTCCCGGTGTGCACGTGGTGCAGCCCGACTGCGGCGCAGCGTCGACGGGCGAGACGCTGACGGCGCGTCCGACTGCGGACCCGGGTGCGGCCAGGGCTTGACCCTGACACCGTGTGAGGCGGGAGAACGGTGCCATGTTGATCTCGGACTTCGCCCGGCTCGGGCAGGTGTCGGTGCGGATGCTCCGGCACTACGACGCGATCGGGCTGCTCGTACCCGATCATGTCGACCCGTCGAGCGGCTACCGGACCTACTCCCCGGAGCAGCTGCACGACCTCAACCGCATCGTCGCCCTCAAGGACCTCGGGTTCACCCTCGAGCAGGTGCGCGGCCTGCTCGACGAGCCCGTGGGGCCCGGCGAGCTGCGCGGCATGCTCCGGCTGCGTCGAGCCGAGCTGCTCGAGGAGGCCCGTGCCGTCGACGTGCGCCTGACCGCCGTCGAGTCCCGGCTCCGGATGATCGAGCAGGAGGACACCGTGAACCCCGACTACGTCGTCAAGACCGTCCCCGCCGTCCGGCTCGTCGCGCAGCGCCGCACGCTGCAGCGCGACGAGATCGGGCAGCACCTCGAGAGCATGTTCGACGCCGTCGCGCGCGCGATCGGCGAGGTGCGGGGCGCGTTCGACGTCCCGATGGCGACGTACGCCGAGACCGAGGAGGGCCTCGAGGTCGTCGCGGGGTTCGTCGGAACCGGCCCCGCGCCCGAGGGCTGCCTCCTCGTCGACCACCCCGAGGCGACTGCGGTGTGCGGCGTCCATCTGGGCGAGATGGCCCGGATCGGGGAGTCGTGGCAGGCGCTGCACCGCTGGATCACGGCCAACGGCTACGAGTACGCCGGCCCCTGTCGCGAGGTCTACGTCCGCGCCGAGTCGCCCGATCAGTCCGACTGGGTCACCGAGCTGCAGCAGCCGGTCCGCCGCTGACCCCGCGTTCCTCCGATGAAGGTGCCCCCCGGTGCGTGAGAAGCACTGCGGGGCACCTTCACCGCGGGGATCCGGGCTGCCTCCGCCGCTGAAACACGGGCTCGTCACCGATAGCGTGCGAGGCGTGACCGACGACCTCCTCCTCACCGACCCCTCCGCCGCGGCCCGCGAGGCCGCCGACGCCCTCGCCCGGCTGACCGGCGTGGAGCGCCACGACGTCGCGCTCGTCATGGGGTCGGGCTGGGTGCCCGCGGCGGAGCTCATCGGCGAGACCGTGGCCGACCTCTCCGTCGAGGAGGTGCCGCACTTCGCGCCGCCCGCGGTCGCCGGCCATGCCGGCCGGATCCGCAGCGTCAAGGTCGGCGACAAGCACGCGCTCGTCCTCCTCGGCCGCACGCACTACTACGAGGGCCGCGGGGTCGAGGCGGTGGTCCACGGCGTGCGCACCGCGGCCGCTGCCGGAGTGCGCACGCTGGTGCTCACCAACGGCTGCGGCGGACTGGACCCCTCGTGGACGCCGGGCACGCCGGTGCTGATCAGCGACCACATCAACCTGACCGGCGCGTCGCCGCTGCGCGGTGCGACGTTCATCGACCTCACCGACCTCTACTCGTCCCGGCTCCGTGCGCTGTGCCAGGAGATCGAGCCGTCGCTGCCCGAGGGCGTCTACGCGCAGTTCCGGGGGCCGCAGTACGAGACGCCGGCAGAGGTGCGGATGGCCGGGATCATGGGGGCGCAGCTGGTCGGGATGTCGACCGCGATCGAGGCGATCGCCGCACGTGAGGCGGGGCTGGAGATCCTCGGCCTCTCGCTCGTCACCAACCTCGCGGCCGGCATGACCGGCGAGCCGCTCAACCACGAGGAGGTGCTCGAGGCCGGCCGCGCCGCCGCCGAGCGCATGGGCCGGCTGCTCGCCCAGGTGGTGCCGACGCTGTGACCGACCTCCTCGACCGCGCCCGCGCCTGGCTCGACGACGACCCCGACCCCGACACCCGGGTGCAGCTCGATCGGCTGCTCGACGCCGCGGGCAGCGGCGACGAGGGCGCCGCGGCGGAGCTGCACGACTGCTTCGACGGCCGCCTCGAGTTCGGCACCGCCGGGCTGCGAGGTGCGCTCGGCCCCGGGCCGAACCGGATGAACCGCGCCGTGGTCACCCGCGCGGCCGCGGGGCTCGCGGCGTACCTCGGGCGGGGCGGCACCGTGGTGGTCGGGTACGACGCGCGCCACAAGTCCGACGCGTTCGCGCGCGACACGGCCGAGGTCATGGAGGGCGCGGGGATCCACGCGCTCGTGCTCCCCCGGCCGCTTCCTACGCCCGTGCTCGCCTTCGCGATCCGTCACCTCGGCGCGGTCGCCGGGGTCATGGTCACGGCGTCGCACAACCCGCCGCGGGACAACGGCTACAAGGTCTATCTGGGCGATGGCTCGCAGATCGTCCCGCCGGCGGACGAGCAGATCAGCGCCGCGATCGACGCCGTGGGCCCGGTGTCGGAGGTGCCGCGCGGCCACGGCTGGGACACGCTCGACGACTCCCTCCTCGACGCGTACGTCGCCACGGACGCGGCGCTCGTGCCGGCCTCCGCCCCTCGCGACGTCACGGTGGCCTACACCCCGATGCACGGTGTCGGGGGCGACGTCCTCGTGCGGGTGCTGGAGCAGGCAGGGTTCCCCTCGCCGCGGATCGTGCGCGCGCAGTGGGCTCCCGACCCCGACTTCCCGACCGTCTCGTTCCCGAACCCCGAGGAGCCCGGCGCGATGGACCTCGCGCTCGAGGAGGGCCTCGACTCCGACGCCGACGTCGTGATCGCCAACGACCCGGACGCCGATCGCTGCGCCGCCGCCGTGCCGACCCGCGACCGCGGGGCCTCGGGCGGACCGGCGTACCGGATGCTGCGCGGCGACGAGCTCGGTGCACTGCTCGGCTGGTGGGTGCACGAGCGCGGGGCGCGCGGGGTCTACGCGTGCTCGATCGTCTCGTCGACCCTGCTGGGGAAGATGGCCGCGTCGTACGGCCTTCAGTTCCGCACGACGCTCACCGGCTTCAAGTGGATCGGGCGCGTGCCGGGGCTGGCGTACGGCTACGAGGAGGCCATCGGCTACTGCGTCGACCCGGCTCATGTGAGCGACAAGGACGGCGTCTCCGCGGCCGTGCTGCTCGTCGAGATGGTCGCTGCGCTCAAGGCGTCCGGACGCACCGTGCACGACGTCCTCGACGACCTCGCCATCGCGCACGGGCTGCACGCCACCGACCAGCTCTCGGTCCGCGTCTCCGACCTGTCGCTCATCGCCGACGCGATGGCGCGGCTGCGGTCCGCCCCGCCGACGTCGGTCGCGGGCCTCGCGGTCGAGGCGTTCGACGACCTCGCCTCCGGGGTCGACGGCCTGCCGCCGACCGACGGCGTGCGGCTGTCGCTGGCGGAGTCGACGCGCGTGATCGTGCGCCCGAGCGGAACCGAGCCCAAACTCAAGTGCTACCTCGAGGTCGTCGTACCGGTCCTCGCCGACGGACCGGCCGAGGCGGCCGACGTCGACGCCGCCCGCCTCGTCGCCGACCACCGCCTCCAGGAGCTCCGCACCGGCATGGCCGAGGCCCTCGGCCTCTGACGCTGCGGGCGCCCGCGGCGCCTCGCGCGTGATCCCGTCCTCGAGGCGCGCGGCAGGTAGTTCCCGAAACATGATCATGTTCGGAGAACTACCGGTGGGCGTCGCGCGGACAGGACGCGGGCCCGCTCGATCGGAGCGCGGTGCGCGCATGCCGGACGGTCGCCGAGTCGTGACCGGGGTGCGGCTCCCGGCGTACGCCGCGACGTGGCAGCATGTGCGCGCCGACCCCGCCGCGAAGGAGCACCGCACAGCCATGGTCATCCTGCTGGCCATCCCGATGTTCCTGCTGTTCCTGGCCATCGAGGCGATCTCATACAGGTACCGCCCCGACGACGACGAGCTCGGGTACGAGCTCCGCGACACGGGCACGAGCCTCTCGATGGGCATCGGCAGCAGAGTGTGGGGACTCCTCTGGGACGTCCTCGGCCTCGCCGTCTTCACCGCCATCGCGCTCGCGACGCCGCTGCATGTCGAGATGACGTCGGTGTGGGCGTGGATCGTCCTCCTCTTCGGCGAGGACCTCTGCTACTACGTCTTCCACCGGGTGAGCCACCGCTGCCGCTTCTTCTGGGCCAGTCACGTCATCCACCACTCGAGCCAGCGGTACAACTTCTCGACCGCGCTGCGGCAGTCGTGGACGAGCGTCTTCGGCTTCGTGTTCTGGATCCCGCTGGTCGCGCTCGGCTTCCCCGTCTGGGCGGTCTACCTGCAGCAGTCGATCAGCCTGCTCTACCAGTTCTTCCTGCACACCGAGCGCGTCGACAGGCTCTGGGCCCCCGTCGAGTACGTGATGAACACGCCGTCGCACCACCGGGTGCACCACGGAGTCGACAAGCAGTACCTCGACAAGAACTACGCCGGCATCCTCATCCTCTGGGATCGGATGTTCGGGACGTTCGAGCCCGAGGTCGTACGGCCGACGTACGGCATCACCACGCAGCTCACCACCTTCAACCCGTTCCGTGTCGCGTACCACGAGTGGTACGCGATGGGTCACGATCTCCGGCACGCGACGAGCTGGGGCGCCCGGTTCAAGCACGTGTTCGCCCCGCCCGGCTGGAAGCCCTCGACGGCTACGGTGACGCCATGAGCGAGCTGCTCCCCCGCGACCACCGCTGGCTGCTCGTCGCCTACGTCGTGGTCGCCCTCGTCGACGTGATCGGTGGCCAGATCACCGCCGTCGACATCCTCGGCACCGCGCTCACGCCGGTGCTGCTGCTGCTGCTCATCGCATGGGTGCTCCTCGCGCGCGGCCGGCGCGCACCGCGCCTGCTGCTCGCCGGCATGGTCTTCGCCTGGCTCGGCGACGTCGCCCTCGACGGCCCCGGCGATGTCCGGTTCCTGCTCGGCATCGGCTTCTTCCTCGTCATGCAGGTCTGCTACTCGCTCGGCTTCATCGGTCTCGGCGCCCTGGGTGCGCTCCGACGTCGTCCCTGGCTGCCGATCGGTGCGGCCGTGCTCTGGCTCGCCCTCAACGTCGTCCTCGGCCCGATGCTCGGCGACATGCGCTGGCCGCTCGCTGTCTACAGCGCGTTCCTCGTCACGATGGCGACGCTCTCCCTCGGCGTGAGCCCGCGCGTGGGCAGCGGCGGCGTGCTGTTCCTGGTGTCCGACCTGCTGATCGGCCTCGGCGCCGCGGATCTCGACGTACCCCTGCGCGGCGTCCTCGTGATCGGCACCTACGCCCTGGCCCAGCTGCTCATCGTGACCGGATGGGTCGAGAAGGTCGACGAGTGGGACGGCACCACCGAGCCCGCAACCTCTGCGCGAGCCTGACCGCACGGCCTCGGCAGCGTCGGCCGGCGACGTGCGACCGGCAGCGCACCCGGAGGCACCGCACGGTCCGAGGTCGCCGATAGCCTCGCGGCATGGCTGGGTGGGACGACGTGGTCGCGGCGGTGCAGGTCGCGTTGACGGGAGACCGCGACGAGGGTCGGGCGGAGCTCGACGCGGTCTGGGCGAGCACCGCCCCCGACGACCACGCGCAACGGTGCGTGCTGGCCCACTACCTGGCCGACCTGCAGGACGACCTCGACGACGAGATCGCCTGGGACGAGTCGGCGCTCGCGGAGTTCGCGGACGTCGCCGAGGGCGACCTGGCCGCGATCGGCATCCCGTCGGTCTCGGGCATGGCACCGAGCCTGCACCTCAATCTCGGCGACGGCTACTTGCGGCGTGGGGACCTCGCCGGCGCGCGGCGCGAGCTGGACGCCGGGCTCGCCGCGGCGGGTGCGCTCGGCGACGACGGCTACGGCGCGCTGATCCGCCAGGGCCTCGCCGGCCTTGCCGAGCGCCTGGGAGAGCGCGGCGCCTAGCGCTGCTACGCCGCTCCGCCGAGGCGGGCCACCGACGCCACGACGTGGTCGGCGTCGGTCCCTGCCGCCGCGAGGACCTTCTCGACCCCCGGGCTGCCGGCCCGGACGACTCCCACGAGCAGATCGTCGGTCGTGATCGAGCGGGCGTGGCGACCGGTCGTGGTGCGCACCGCCATCTCGAGCGCCTTCTTCGCCTCCTTGGTGAACCGGGGACGGCGTACGCCGCCGACCGGCACCGGGGCCAGAGCGTCGGACCCGAGACCGTCCTCGAGCCGCGCGATCAGGTCGTCGACGTCGATGCCGAGCGCGCCGAGCGCCGCCCGGTCGTCGTCGTCGACCAGCGGCGCGGGACCGCGCACGACCCGGGCGACCAGGGCCTCGTCGAGGTGGTTCTCCGCGAGCGCGGCGGCCGGGGCGCCGTCGGCGACGCGGGTCAGCGACAGCAGCAGGTGCTCGGCGCGGACCTCCTCGAGACCCTCCGCCTGCGCCATCGCCATCGTGTCCGCGACCACGGCACGGGCCTGCGCTGCGAACCGCTCAAGCACGGCGGCCACCACCCTTCTCCTGCGGCGAGTACTTCTTGTGCACGGCCTGCTTGCTCACGCCCAGCGCGGTCGCGACGTCCTGCCACGACCAGCCCGCGCGCCGCGCCCGGGCGACCTGGGTCGCCTCGAGCTGCTCGGCCAGCCGGCGCAGCGCCGCAGCCGCACGCAGACCCACGGCGGGGTCGGGGCTGGCTGCCTGCTCCTGCAGATCCTGGGTCGTCATGCCGTCAACCTTAGTTGACGCCCTCGACTCTCGTCAACCCCGGTTGACGCCGCCCCGCGTCCCTGCCTGCTGCTGAGGACTGCCCGTCGACAGCAGTTGCGGACGCGACGCGACGTCAGGGACGGTCGGAGCGGAGGAGGGAGTACGAGTACAGGTCGTGCTGGCCGTCGGCCCGCGCCTGGGCCATCCGCAGCGTGCCCTCGCGGGTGAAGCCGGCCTTCTCGAGCGACCGCTGCTCCGGCAGGTTCTCGACATCGGTCGAGGCCTCGATCCGGTCGAGCGGCGACGACGCGAGCAGCCACTCCGCGAGGAGCCGCTGCGCCACCGTGCCGACACCGTGGCCCCGGCACGCGTCGGTCAGGCCTATCCCGATGTTCCACGCGAACGAGCCCTGCGTGGGGCCGTACGCCTCGAGGTGCCACGACATCGCACCCGCGACCGCCGAGATCCCGTCGGCATCGGTGACGACGACGAGCAGCCGGTCGTTGTGCGGCGGCATGAGCTTGTCGCCCTCGGGCCACTCCTCGTACGGCGAGGGCGTCTCGACCGTGCGGTCGGCGTCGTACCCCTCGAGGTCGACGCGCAGACCGGTCGCAGTCGTGCCGCTCGCGACGACCTCGCCCGGTGCCACGGCCGGCGGATCGATGCCTGCGACGACCGTCGCCCCCTGCTCCACCCCGCGATCATGCCCTGCGCGGGGCGCTCGTTCCAGGCGAGCGCCGCCGCGTGTCAGGCGGTCTCGGCGAGGACCTCGCGCACCATGTCGAGCGTCGTGCCGGGGTGGAGGAACGCGAACCGCCCCACCACCTCGCCCTCCCACGAGCTGCTCGTGACGAACGCCTTCTGCTCGCGCAGGAGCTTCGCGCTCCACGCGTCGTAGTCCTCCGCGGTCCACCCGGTACGACGGAACAGCACGACCCCGAGGCTCGGCTCCCGGATCAGCTCGAGGTGCTCGGTCGCGCGGATGTCGTCGGCGACCTGGTGGGTGAGCCCGATCGTGTGCTCGATCGCGTCGGTGTAGGCCTGCGTCCCGTTGACGACCAGCGAGAACCACAGCGCGAGGCCGCGGGCCCGGCGCGTGAGGTGGTAGGCGTAGTCGGTCGGGTTCCACTCGTACGCGCCGTCGTCGTGGTGGATGGCGTCGAGGTACGACGCGTCCTGGGTGTGCACCGCCTTGGCCAGCCATGGCTCGCGGTAGATCAGCGCAGCGCAGTCGTACGGCGCGAACAGCCACTTGTGCGGGTCGACGATGAACGAGTCGACGAGCTCGATGCCGTCGTAGTGGTGCCGAGCGCTCGGCGCGAACAGCCCGGCGCCGCCGTACGCGCCGTCGACGTGGAACCAGAGCCCGCGCTCGCGCGCGATCGTCCCGATGCCGCGCAGGTCGTCGATGATCCCCGCGTTCGTCGTGCCCGAGGTCGCGACGACCGCGACGATCGATGACGGGTCGTCGTCGGCGTCGAGCGCCGCCTGCAGCGCCCCGCCCGTGAAGCGGTGGTCGGGCGTCCTCACGACGAGCGGGTCGACGTCGAGGATCGACAGCGTGTTCTTGATCGACGAGTGCGCCTGGTCGCTGACGACGACGCGGAGCCGCTGGTAGCGCGCCTGCTCCCCGTCGCGCTCGACGAGCTTGCGACGCCCGGTGTCGCGCGCCACGACGAGCGCCGACAGGTTGCCCGCCGAACCGCCGCTCACGAACGCACCGCCAGCCGTCTGCGGCAGACCCGCGGCGTCGGAGATCCAGCGCAGCGCCTGGTTCTCGGCCGCCACTGCACCGGCGGCCTCGAGCCACGAGATCCCCTGCAGCGACGCCGCCGACACGACCATGTCGAACAGCAGGGCGGCCTTGGTCGGCGCGGCCGGGATGAACGCCCAGTACCGCGGCGAGTCGGCCGAGAGCACCGTCTGGCTCAGGTGCTCGTCGTACAGCTTCAGGACGTCGGCGGCGTCGCGCCCTCCCACGGTGATGAGGCCGTCGAGGATCGCATCGACCTCGGCCTTCTGGCCGGGATGGTCGAGCGGCGTCTCCGGGATGGAGAGGCGGCTGTGGACGTAGTCGAGCACGAGGCGCGTGACCCGCTCGTCGTAGGTGTGCATGCGCTGCGGCGCGAGGGGGGCGTCCGCCATGGCTGGAGCCTTCCGAGGAGTCCGGCGCGCCGATGGCCCGTCCACGCAGCAGGCGCCGAGATCCGGAGGCTAGCAGCGCCGTACGCCGGCCCCGAAATCCTCGAGCCGCCGCCGCACGTGGATATCGCCTGGAAGAACGGCTTCTCGCCCAGAGCCCGTGCTGCCGAGCAGTGACGCCGTCGCTCTGTCTCGGGCGCAGGGCCGGGTTCAGGGATGGATCAGGGTCCGACCCTGAAGGCAGACACCGTCGGGGCACGCAGACTGGGAAGCGCGAGTGCGCACAGTGCGCCCCGCGTGGCCGACCCGACGCTGTGCAGCGGTCGCCACATCCAGTCCGGAGTTCAGGAGAGCTGATGATCGAGGCGCGCGCTGCCGGTGCACGCTGGTGGGCTGTGGGGGCGGCGACCGTGGGATTCACCGCAGCGGCATTCCTCGTCCCCTGGCATGCCGCGTCGGCGATCACGGGCCTGACCTGGGCCGGACCGCACGAACTGGCCGGTTCGGTGGGGCACGCCCTCGTGTCCGACTGGGCTTCAGCCGTTCCGGCGCCGGGAGGTCAGGCCTCATCGGCGCTCACCGACCCGACCCGGTTCTGGCGCTGGTTCCACATCGCGAAGGCGCTGCTGGCCCTGGCGGCCCTCGTGTCGGCCATCGCGCTCGTCAGCCGCACGCGGCGAGCCCGGCGCGCCGTGTCGACGACCGCCTTGCGCTTCGCCTGGGCGAGCGCGAGCGTCGTCGGCGGTGGTGTCGCGGCGCTCAGCGCTGTCCTGGTGGTGGCGAACGTTCAGGGCTCGTTCGCGCCCCTGTCGTCGGTGCTGTCCTTCCTGTCCTCGGGTGGCAGGAACCCGGCGCTCTCGGACGCCGTCACGGCCCTCGACGCCAGCATCGGCAGCGGCCACCCGACGTCGACAGCCGCAGCGATCGTTCGAGACTTCGCTGCCTATCACGTCGTGGTCGCGGTACTGCTGGCCCTCGTCGCAGTCCTCGCAGGCGTCGCGACGGTCCGCGCGACCCGGGCCCGGCGGTGGGGCTCGGTGGTCGTCCTGGCCGCGACGGCGACGATCGTCGCCGTCCTGACGGCGGCGAACATCAGCACCGCTCTCGCCCCCGCGCCCGCCCTGCAGTCGTTCCTGTCCGGCGTCGCCTGACGCCCGGGCGCCACGACGCGTCCGAGTCCGCTCCCCGACTCGGAGCCGGTGGTACACCGCATGGGGCGCTTCGCTGCGGCTCGTCGGGTGAGCCGACAGGGTGGCGCGGTGCCGGCTCGCCCGCGACCGCGGTCGTGTGACGAGGCTCGCCCTTGCCGCCACGAGGCGGTCCGCGGGCACGCCTACCGGGCCTAGGATCGGACGGTGAGCCGATCTGTCACCGAGATGCTCGCGGAGCCGGGCGGGCTGACCGACGTCACCCGCAGCGACGCCGCGCTGCGCCGCTTCCTGCACGGTCTGCCCGGGGTCGACCAGGTGGGCGCCGACGGCCGAGCCGCCGCGCTCTCGACCCGGTCGATCAAGACGACGTCGAAGGCGTTCGCCATCGACCTCGCGATCTCGATGATCGACCTCACCACGCTCGAGGGGGCAGATACGCCGGGCAAGGTCCGGTCGCTGTGCGCGAAGGCCATGAGGCCCGACCCGCACGACGCGTCGGTGCCGCGCACCGCGGCGGTGTGCGTCTACAACGACCTCGTGGGGCTGGCCAAGGCCGAGCTCGGCGACAGCGGCGTCAAGGTCGCAGCCGTGGCGACGGCGTTCCCGTCCGGGCGCGCGTCGCTGAACGTGAAGCTCGCCGACACGCGCGACGCCGTGCTGCAGGGCGCCGACGAGATCGACATGGTGATCGACCGCGGCGCGTTCCTCTCCGGCCGGTATCTCGAGGTGTTCGAGGAGATCGCGGCCGTGAAGCAGGCGTGCGCCGAGGGCGGTGCGGCAGCGCACCTCAAGGTGATCCTCGAGACGGGCGAGCTGCAGACCTACGACAACGTGCGTCGCGCGTCGTGGCTGGCCATGCTCGCGGGCGCCGACTTCATCAAGACCTCGACCGGCAAGATCTCGCCCGCTGCAACGCTTCCCGTGACTCTGGTGATGCTCGAGGCGTGCCGCGACTGGCGCGACGCGACCGGCGAGATGGTCGGCATGAAGCCGGCCGGCGGCATCCGTACGACGAAGGACGCGATCAAGTACCTCGTGCTCGTCAACGAGACGGTCGGCCCGGACTGGCTGGATCCCGACTGGTTCCGCCTCGGCGCGTCGAGCCTGCTCAACGACCTGCTGCTGCAGCGCCAGCGGATGTCCACCGGCCGCTACTCCGGCCCCGACTACGTCACCGTCGACTGACGGGGAGGACGCATGGCCACCTTCGAGTACGCACCGGCGCCGGAGTCGCGCGCGATCGTCGACATCGCGTCGTCGTACGGCCTGTTCATCGACGGCGAGTTCGTCGACGGCACCGGTACCACGATGAAGAGCATCAACCCCGCGACCGAGGAGGTGCTCGCCGAGGTCGCCATCGCGAGCGACGCCGACGTCGACCGCGCTGTGAAGGCAGCGCGGCGCGCCTACACGCGGGTGTGGTCGAAGACGTCCGGTGCCGAGCGGGCGAAGTACCTGTTCCGAATCGCGCGGCTCGTGCAGGAGCGCTCGCGGGAGCTCGCCGTGCTCGAGTCGCTCGACAACGGCAAGCCGATCAAGGAGTCGCGCGACGTCGACCTGCCGCTGGTCGCCGCGCACTTCTTCTACTACGCCGGATGGGCCGACAAGCTCGAGCACGCCGGCTTCGGCCCCGACCCGAAGCCGCTCGGCGTCGCCGCACAGGTGATCCCGTGGAACTTCCCGCTCCTCATGCTCGCGTGGAAGATCGCGCCGGCGCTGGCCGCGGGCAACACCGTGGTGCTCAAGCCCGCGGAGACCACGCCGCTCACAGCGCTGCTGTTCGCCGACATCTGCCGTCAGGCCGACCTGCCGCCGGGCGTCGTCAACATCGTCACCGGCGCGGGCGAGACGGGCGCAGCGCTCGTGGCGCACCCCGGTGTCGACAAGGTGGCGTTCACCGGCTCGACCGAGGTAGGGAAGGCCATCGCGCGCGCGGTCGCCGGCACCGACAAGCGGCTCACCCTCGAGCTCGGCGGCAAGGCGGCCAACATCGTGTTCGACGACGCGCCGATCGACCAGACGGTCGAGGGCATCGTGGCCGGAATCTTCTTCAACCAGGGCCATGTCTGCTGCGCCGGGTCGCGGCTGCTGGTGCAGGAGTCGGTGGCCGACGAGCTGGTCGCGCGCCTCAAGCGCCGGCTCTCCACCCTGCGCCTGGGCGATCCGCTCGACAAGAACACCGACATCGGCGCGATCAACTCCCTCGAGCAGCTCGAGCGGATCCGCGCGCTCGCCGGAGTCGGTGACGACGAGGGCGCCGAGCGCTGGACCGCCGAGTGCGACCTGCCGAGCAAGGGCTACTGGTTCGCGCCGACCGTGTTCACCGGCGTCAGCCAGGCGCACCGGATCGCCCGCGAGGAGATCTTCGGCCCGGTGCTGTCGGTGCTCACCTTCCGCACGCCGAGCGAGGCGGTCGAGAAGGCGAACAACACGCCGTACGGCCTGTCGGCCGGCGTCTGGACCGACAAGGGGTCGCGGATCCTCAAGATGGCCAACGCCATGCGGGCGGGCGTCGTCTGGGCCAACACCTTCAACCGCTTCGACCCCACCAGCCCCTTCGGCGGGTACAAGGAGTCCGGGTACGGCCGCGAGGGCGGTCGGCACGGGCTCGCGGCGTACCTCGACGTGAACTGAGGCATCTGATGGCATCGCGCATCGAGGTCCGCAAGACCTACAAGCTCTACGTCGGCGGCGC
>JAKOVT010000041.1 GCA_029781935.1 Actinomycetes bacterium
TCGCTCGAGAAGGTGGCGCACGACCTCGAGGACCGCCTGCTGTCCGACCACATGGGCTACCCCGACCCGGGCGTCCTGCAGGATGCGGTGAACGACCGGGCGTCGTGGGGCGCCCCGATGCGCACCCTCGACGTCGTCGACGGCGACGTCGTCCTGCGCCTCGCGGAACAGGCCCCCACCACGCTGCAGTGGCTCACCGGCCACGGCATGCGGTTCGACGCGCTGCCGACCCCGTTCCTCACCCAGTCCACGACGCGCATGTCGCCCGTCGGAGGCGGCTGGCAGCTGGTGGAGACGCTCTCGGCGCGGGCCAAGGAGCTCGGTGCCACGTACCTCTACGAGACGACGGCGCTGTCGCTGGCGAAGGACGAGTCCGGCTCGGTGGTCGGCGTCCGGACCACGCCGCACGGCGTGCTGCGCGGTCGCGTGGTGCTCGCCTGCGGCGGTTTCGAGGGCAACACCGAGATGCTCGCCCGCTACATGGGACCGAGCGCGCTCAACACCCGGCCCGTCGCCCGTGGCGGCCACTACAACAAGGGCGAGGGCATCGAGATGGCCCTCGCGATCGGTGCTGCCGGCGCGGGCAACTTCGGCCTCTTCCACGCCGAGCCGATCGACCCGCGCTCCGGCGTCGCGGAAGCCGCGATCTTCGCCTTCCCGTACGGGATCCTGGTGAACAAGCAGGGCCGTCGGTTCGTCGACGAGGCGCGGGGCCCGGTCGACGCGTGGTACGAGCGGGTCACCCGCGACATCCACGCCCAGACCGACGGCATCGCCTGGATGATCCTGGACCAGAAGGGGATCTCGGTACCGAACCTCACCGCGGGCATCCGCACCGACCAGGCCGCGATCTCGGCGTCGACGATCGAGGAGCTCGCCGGGAGGCTCGAGGTGCCTGCCTCCGCCCTGATCGCCACCGTCGCCGACTACAACGCAGCCTGCACCGGCGGGGCCTTCGAGCACAGCGCGCCCGACGGCCTCGCGACGTCCGGCGTGATCCCGCCGAAGTCGAACTGGGCGCAGCCCCTCGACCAGGGGCCGTACGTCGCCTACCCGATCATCGCGGCCAACGTCTTCACCTTCGGCGGCCTGCGCATCGACGCCGACTCCCGGGTCATCGACCGCAGCGGATCGGCCATCGAGGGCCTCTACGCCGCGGGCGAGATCACCGGCATGTACTACTCCAACTACACCGGCTCGACGTCGGTGCTGCGCGGCGCCGTCTTCGGCCGCATCGCCGGCGCGAACGCGGCAGCGGGGCGCTGACATGCGGATCTGGCACCAGAGCTTCACCGTGCTCGACGACGTACCGCACTACACCTCTGCCATGCAGCGGCACTTCGCCCGCGTGGCGTCGCCGGGCACGGCCGTCGACCTGCACGGGATGGCGCCGGGCACCTACCCGAGCGACTACCCAGGAGTGCACATCGGCTACGCCTACCTCGCCGGGCTGCACAAGGAGCAGTTCGTCCGCGCGGCGCAGCAGGCGCAGGACGAGGGCTACGACGCGATGATGATCGCGACGATCCCCGACACCGCGTTCGAGGAGTGCCGAAGCGTCGTCGACATGCCCGTGGTCGCCTTCGGCAACACGTCGGTCGCGTTCGCCGCCACCTTGGGAAGCCGGGTCGGCATCGTGCACTTCATCGGCGAGCTCCGCGACCAGATCCGCCGCAACATGCGGTCGTACGGCTTCGCCGACCTCGTCGGCCCGATCGTGCAGGTCGACGCGCGCTTCCACGACATCATGGCGGCCTACGCCGAGCCCGACGGGCTCCTCGACGCCTTCCGTGCTGCCGCGCGCACGGCCATCGCCGACGGCGCCGACGTGATCGTGCCGGGTGAGGGCCCGCTCAACGTGTTCCTCGCCGACCAGGGGCTCGTCGAGGTCGACGGCGTCCCCGTCATCGACTCGATGGGCGTGCTGCTGCAGATCGCGGAGGTCCGAGCGGCGTCGTACCGGCGTACCGGACTCACGCCGTCGCGCACGGGCTTCTTCCACGCGCAGCCGCCGGCCGAGGCGATCGAGGCCACGCGGGCGTTCTACCGGACCTACGGCGCATGACGGTCGACGTCGACGTCGTCGTGATCGGCGGCGGCGCGGCGGGCATGGTGGCCGCGCTGCGCGCT
>JAKOVT010000460.1 GCA_029781935.1 Actinomycetes bacterium
GCCAGCCCGAGCAGCCCGGCGTAGCCCTCGGCGTTGAGGTCGTGGCCGGGCAGCGCGCGTCGGGCGCCGTCGCCGTACGCCGTCAGGGAGACGTGCACCAGCACGGGATTCGCGCCC
Source organism: Actinomycetes bacterium (assembly GCA_029781935.1). Classification (GTDB taxonomy): domain Bacteria; phylum Actinomycetota; class Actinomycetes; order S36-B12; family CAIYMF01; genus Longivirga. Next base: position 118 of record JAKOVT010000460.1, read on the forward strand.
GCGAGCTCGGCCGGGCCGAGGCCGAGCCGGTCCAGCACCCCGGGACGGAACGAGTCGACGAGGACGTCGGACCGCGCGACCAGCTCGAGCAGGATCGCCCGGCCCTCGTCGTGCTTGAGATCGAGCGCGATCGAGCGCTTGCCCCGGCACAGCGCCACGAAGACGCCCGACTCCCCCGAGGCGGTGTAGGGCGGCGTGATCCGCAGACCGTCGCCGCCGCGCGGGTCCTCGACCTTGAGGACGTCGGCGCCGAGGTCGACGAGCAGCGAGGTGGCGTAGGCGCCCGGCAGCAGCCGGGTCAGGTCCAGGACGCGCACGCCCTCGAGCGGGAGCACGACGGCTCAGGCGTCCGCGTCGGCGACGTCGTCGGAGTCCGGTCGCGGCACGAGCTCCACGACCGCGCCGTCGCCGCACCATCGGCAGGAGATCGACTCGACGATCTCGCTGAGGGTCTCGGTCTCCTCGACCACGGGCCGCCCGGAGAGGTCGAGGTGCCAGAACTCCCGCACCCGGCTGGTGCGCACCACGTCGAAGCGGGTCAGGTTGCCGCACCGGCCGCAGCGCCAGCGGGTGTCCTCGTCGGGCATCGCGGTCACGGGGCGCTCCTCTCGTCACGGCCTCGGCCCAGCACTGCGGTCGCCGGGCCGACCACGAATCTAGGCGGCGCGCCTGCGGGGAGCCGTCGTACCCCCCGCCTACCGTCCTGAGCATGGACCTGCGCCCGCCGTCGACCGCGGCCGCGGTGCGTCACGGCCGGTCGCTGTCCCGCCGGGCCGCGCCCGGGCCGGCCGCCCGCGTCGAGCCCGAGCACCTCGCGCGGCGGGCGCCGCTGCAACCCACCTTCGACGACCTCGGCACCCCGCTGGCCGACGTCACCTTCGTGGTCGTCGACCTCGAGACCACGGGCGGCTCCCCCGGCGACGCCGGGATCACCGAGATCGGCGCGGTGAAGGTGCGCGGCGGCGAGGTGCTCGGCGAGTTCCAGACCCTTGTGCAGCCCGGTGTCCCGGTGCCGCCGTTCATCGCCGTGCTCACCGGCATCACCGACACCATGCTCGTCGACGCCCCGCCGCTGGCGGCAGCGGTCCCGGCGTTCCTCGACTTCATGTCCGGTGCCGTGATCGTGGCGCACAACGCGCCCTACGACGTCGGGTTCCTCAAGGGCGCGTGCGCCCGGCTCGGTCGCGCGTGGCCCGACCCCACCGTCGTCGACACCGCGCGCCTGGCCCGCGCAGTGCTCCTGCGCGACGAGGTCCGCAACTGCAAGCTCTCCACGCTCGCCGCGCACTTCGGCGCCGGCACCACGCCCAACCACCGCGCGCTCGCCGACGCCCGCGCCACCGTCGACGTCCTCCACGGCCTGATCGGTCGGGTCGGCTCGCTCGGCGTGCACTCGCTGGAGGAGCTGGCCACCTACACCTCGCGCGTCGCTCCTCAGCAGCGCCGCAAGCGCCACCTCGCCGAGCCGCTTCCCGACGTCCCCGGCGTCTACGTCTTCCGCGACGACCAGGGCCGGGCGCTGTACGTCGGCAAGTCGCAGCGCATCAGGTCGCGCGTGCGCACCTACTTCACCGCGTCGGAGACCCGCACCCGGATGGCCGAGATGGTCGGCCTGGCGCAGCGCGTCGACGCCGTGCCGTGCGCCACGCCGCTGGAGGCCGAGGTGCGCGAGCTCCGCCTGATCGCCGAGCTCGCCCCGCGCTACAACCGCCGCAGCCGGCATCCCGAGAAGGCCGTGTGGGTGAAGCTCACCGCGGAGGCGTTCCCGCGGCTGTCGGTCGTCCGCCAGGTCCGCGACGACCTCGACGACGGCGCCGCCTACCTCGGGCCCTTCGGCAGCCGGCGCACCGCGCTCGAGGCGGTCGACGCGCTGCAGGCCGCCGTCGCGCTGCGCACCTGCACCCCGCGCATCGGTGCGCGCGGGCTCGGGTCGGCGTGCGTGCTGGCCGAGATGGGCCGCTGCAGCGCGCCGTGCATCGGCGAGGTCGACCGCGAGGGCTACGCACCGCTCGCCGAGGCCGCCCGCCGGGCGCTGCTCGACGACGCCCGGATCGTCGAGTCGGCCCTGCTCGCACGGCTGTCCGCGCTGGCGTCCGACCTGCGCTACGAGGAGGCGG